>JAUWKC010000119.1 GCA_030607345.1 Planctomycetota bacterium
ATCTGGGCAACAAGCAGAGGCGGTTCTATTGTGGAGTCAGCTACCGGCATTTGCTGGTCTTCAAAGGCATTGATTTCGATGTGCAGACTTATCCGCCGCACGATTATATTGGCACGCCCAAGGATAAACTTCTGCCGAGGGGCAAGAACGCCGGGCTGCTTATCGAACTGATGGCCCGTTCGCATCAACTTTTCGTCAATCACGAAATCAACAGGGTAAGGGCGGATTTGGGCGAGAACCAGGCCAGCAGCATCTGGCTCTGGGGACAAGGCAAAAAGACACAGATGGAGAGTTTCGAGAAGCGTTTTGGTCTGAAGGGCGCTTTGATAACGGCTGTGGATTTGGCAAGGGGGCTGTCGAAGCTGATAGGATTCGAGCTTATAGAGGTTCCCGGCGCGACGGGTTTTGTAGATACCAATTACCAGGGCAAAGCAGCGGCGGCTATCGAGGCCCTGGAGAAATACGACCTGGTCTTTGTGCATATAGAAGCCCCGGATGAGGCCTCACATCGCGGCAATGTGGAGATGAAGGTCAAGGCCATTGAACAGATTGACAGACTTATCGTCGGGCCGGTTCTTGAGGCTCTTGAGACATACGAAAACGGGCGCATACTTGTGGCGCCGGACCACCCGACACCAATTCGAACGTGCGCACACTCGGCCGAGGCGATTCCTTTCGCAATGGCCGGCGCCGGCGTCGGCAGTACATTCGAGGCCGATTTCAGCGAATCGAACGCCGCAAAATCAGGATTGAAAATTGAGAACGGTTTTGAACTTATGGAGTATTTTCTGAAAAGATAAAGGGATTGACCGAACAAGGCAAATTCCATAAAAAGGTGAAAATGTTAGACCGAACAGGTAAAGTATGGCGATAATAGTACAAAAGTTTGGCGGCACTTCAATTGCGGATGCCGATAAGATTCGGCGGGCGGCTCAGCGCGTAATCAAGGCTGTAAAGAGCGGCTATCAGGTTGTGGTGGTAGCGTCGGCTCGCGGCAAACAGACCGATAAGCTTATTGCCGACGCCCTTGAGCTGAATCCGAATCCCCCAAGGCGTGAGATGGACCAGCTGCTCAGTACCGGCGAGCAGCAGTCAGTTTCGCTTTTTGCGATGGCGCTGGACGCGGCGGGCCACAAGGCCATCAGCTTTACGGGCGGGCAAATCCGAATGCTCACGGACAGCGACTACACAAAAGCGAGGATAAAGAGCATCGACGCCAAGTGCATTCACGAGCAATTGGACCGGGGCAGAATCGTCATTGTCGCCGGTTTCCAGGGGGTCGATGAGAACGAGAACATTACGACACTCGGGCGAGGCGGCTCGGATACAACGGCGGTCGCACTTGCGGCAGCATTAAAGGCCGAGCAGTGCGAGATATACACGGACGTCGATGGAATCCACACGGCCGACCCCAGGGTTTTCAAAAACGCTGTCAAGATGGACGAAATAAGTTATAATGAGATACTCGAGATGGCAAGTCTCGGCGCGAGCGTTATCTATACCCGCGCGGTCGAGTGCGGCAAGAATTATGACGTTAAAATTCACGTCAGAAGCAGTATTGAACAAACAGAAGGAACAATAATCACTCACGAGGTTCCACAAATGGAAGGTGTAGTAGTATCAGGCGCTACGGTTCAAAAAGATATGGCCAAGCTGACTCTTGTCGGGGTTGACAACAACCCGGGCAACGCAGCCGAAGTATTCGCTCAACTGGCCCAGGCCAGGGTGATTGTCAACGACATAGCGCAGACGGAAGTAAGTCCGGAAAAGGCGAACCTGTCATTTACAATTCATATTTCGGATTTGCAGGCCGCCGAGAAGGCCGCCGAACAGATAAGGCAAAAGGTCAACTGCGAAAGCATCTTCGTTCGAGACGACATAGCGGAAGTCTCGGTGGTTGGCGTTGGGATGCGGACGCACTATGGCGTTGCGGATAAAATGTTCGGCGCCCTCGCCAGGGCAAAGGTGAATATCGATTCCATTACGACCAGTGAAATCCGCATAAGCGTAATTGTGAATGAGAACGAGGCAGAAAAGGCGCTTGTGGTGGTATGCGAAGCGTTTGACCTGGACAAACCGGCTCAGGACAGGCCAAAGACAAACTGACGAGTAGCGTTGGGAAAAAGAAAGCAAACCGGTTACGCAATGAGCAGGCGTCGGCAAAGGATTTTATTTGTTGCGTTTTTGCTGGCGGCTGTGATTCTTATTGCGCTCGACCGAAGCCCCGTCAGCCGAAGTTGGCGGCCGGAGTCGGACGACGTCGGCAAATATCACGACAAAAACTTCCGCGTGGTAAAAGTTGTTGATGGCGATACCATCGACATAGACGTGCCGGACGGGAAATACGAGCACACGCGGATTCGCTTGTGGGGGATTGACACGCCGGAGAAAAACGCCTTTTTCGGAGACCGCGCGACCAGTTTTACGACAGAACTGGCGATTGGCAAGGAAGTTACGGTTTACGTTGACCAGGACAACCGCACGAGAGGCAAATACGGCAGGCTGTTGGCTTACGTTCAACTGCCGGACGGCAGATTCCTGAACGAGGTTCTTGTAAGTGAGGGCCTAGCGTATGCGGACCTGCGATTCGGGCACAGTTTTTACAACAAGTACCGGCAATTGGAGGGAAGCGCGCGGAGCCAGGGAAAAGGCCTGTGGGCGCAAGTGAGCCGGGAGCAACTTCCGGATTGGCTGCAAAGAAAACGGCCAAAACTGCTTCTGAAGTAACCGTTCCAACTGATTGAAGCAATTTTTTGATTTTTCCAAAGCCGGCACAGAGAATCCTGGTTGAGGTGTGTGAAAAGAGCGGGTGCACGGCTTCTTTTTGGGCGGAAATTTTGCGCTTTGGGCCGGCTGAGCCGGTGACGGTGTATATGCTGCGGGCCAGGGCGTGCTCAACGATGACGTAACGGCAACAGAAACATACAGGCTAAGCAAGGGATGGTAAGAAAGAGCTTGTTTGGTCTGGCTGTATGCATATAATCACATAAAGCGAGGTTGGTCTTATGCGATACCAAAAGGTCGTTTTGTTTTTAGTTGCGGCATCTTTGGTGCCGGTAGACAGAGAAGCGGAGAGTTCGGATATAACGCCTGAACTGGAGTATCGTTTGGTCGCAGCAAAAAGGGTGGGTGGGAAAACCGGCAGGATAAGCTGCCAACTTCGAGTGGACAATGTAAGCGAAGCGACTCAATTTTTCTTCAGACCTGGCGGACAGGGTCTTTCGCTGGAGGTGAAGGGAGTAAGCAAGAAAGGTTATTCTGTATCCTGGCAAGAGCAAGAGACAGAGTTTGAATCTCTATGGAAAGAACGGATTGTGCTTCGGCCCAAATGTTCATTTGAGATGCCATTGGCGCAGATTCGGTTTGCAAAGGTTGATGGGAGCGGGGAGCCGTTGCGAAAAGGGCATTACGTTATCACAGGTTTATGGAAACGAAGCGATTTTGGAGATGTTAAAGGATGCAGTTTCGAGGTTATTGAGGAGTACGTCCTTGAAACCGTGCCTCTTGAGCCAGCCACTGATGAGTACCCGTTCGGCATCGTTCTTGAATCTTCTTTGAAAGAATACAGACAGGGTGAGCCGGTGCTCCTTAGTATCAAAATGCAGAACAACGGGGAGAAAGCCGTTAAGCTGCTCAATTTTTTCCATCCCTACGAGGATTATTTCCTGCTGGACAAGTACGATGATGCTGACAAGTTAATTGAGACGGAACTGCATATATTGAAGCTTGTAACTCCTGCAGCGGGCGAAGACTGGATAACGCTGCTTCCGGCGGAATCCTTGTCGGTGCATGTTGATGCGAGTAATGCATTTCCGGCTACCGCTCGTTATAGGGCGAAGACAACATACCCACGCAAGGCTTTGATGATAGGTGTTGACGGCAAAGCTGCTTATACCAGTCAACACAAGTGGATATCAAATCGTGTTGTTTTTGATATTTCAGACCGACCGGCAGAGAAGCCGGTGGCAGACAACGGCCGGCCACACGTCTGGCTGTTGCTGGCCCTGGGATTAGCGGTACTTGTAACAGGCGCTGGTGTGCTGGTGCTGAGAAGAAAGCGGAAGCTAAACACGGACAAGTAGAGGACTCGCCAAAGAGCCGGCAGGAAAAACACAATCAGCCTATGGCCCGGCGGCTACAGGTTGTAGTCTTTGATTTTCCGGTAGAGTGTTCTTTCACCGATGCCGAGGATTTTGGCGGCCTTTTCGCGGTTGCCGCCGGTCCTGGCAAGCGTGTCGGTAATGGCCTTTTTCTCCAGCTCGTCGAGTGAGACGCCTGCGAGGCTCGTACCGAGCCCTTGCGGTTTGCCGGAGGTCAGTTGGCGAAGCTGGTGTATTTCCTGTGGTATGTCGCGGACGTCGAGACGGTTGGAATCGCACATAACGACCATTGCCCGAATGGAGTTTCTGAGCTGGCGGATATTTCCGGGCCAGTCATAGTTTTCGAGGATGGACAGGGCAGAATCGGTTATGCCGGTGACCTGCGAGCCGGTTTCGTCAGCAGCTTCCTTGAGAAAATACTCTACAAGTTCGGCAATGTCCTGTGTTCTGTCACGCAGCGCCGGCAGGGTAATGCTAACGCCCTTGATTCTGAAATACAGGTCCTGCCTGAATTTGTTGCGTTCTATCAGATTTGTGAGGTCGTGGTTTGTGGCGCTGATTACACGGACGTCAACCTTGATTGTTTTGTGCGAGCCGACGGGTACGACAATACCATCTTCGAGAAACCGCAGGAGCTTTGCCTGCATATTGAGCGGCATATCACCGATTTCGTCCAGCAGCAGCGTGCCTTTATCGGTTATCTCGAAAAGACCTTTTCTGTCACCGGTTGCCCCGGTAAAGGCCCCTTTGACATGTCCGAATAGTGCGCTCTCAAGAAGGGTTTCAGTCAAACCGGCACAATTAAGCGGTCTGAACGGCTTGTGCCGTCTCGGCGAGTTAATGTGAATCGCCCTTGCGAGCAGCTCCTTGCCCGTTCCGGAGGGTCCTTCAATCAAGACAGAGATGTTTGTGGGCGCGACGCGCTGCAGCACTTCGAATATGCCCTGCATAGCGGGGCTTTCGCCGCGGATGCCCTCAAACATGAAATCTTCGGGCTGAGCCTTGAAGTGGTCTCGATACCGCTGAACCGACTTTGAAGCCTCTCGGCCTGCCTGTGCTACCAACGTTCGAAGCTGGTCAATATCTATCGGCTTGACCAGATAGTCGTACGCACCGCGTCTCATCGCTTCCTTGCAGTTATCTATGGTTGCGTAGGCGGTTATTAAAATAACTTCGGTTGCGTCAGAGCGTTTTTTTGCTTCTTCCAGTATGGCCAAGCCGTCCAGCTTATCGTTCAATCTCAAATCGGTGACAACGACATCAACTCTCCTGCTTCGGAGGATTTCCACGGCGTCGGCGCCGGTGTAAACAGCGAGAGCCTTTGCGCAGACCTTCTCCAGGGCCTCGACAATTCCGTCGGCATGCTCGCGTTCGTCGTCAACAACCAGGACTATGATACCCTCGTCGCTCAAATCAATACCTCACTCGTCCTGAAGCGGCAATTTTATGGTGAAAGAACTTCCTTTTCCGACATCACTTTCCACAGTTATTGTTCCGTTGTGAGCCTCGACTATTCTTTTTGCCGTTGCCAGGCCCAGGCCGCTGCCGCCGGGTCTGGACGAATAATAAACATCGAAAATCCTTTCCTGTCTATCCGGCTCAATACCGCTGCCGGTGTCGGTAATCTTAATAATAACGTCTCTGTCCTGTCGATGCGTCGTTACAATCAATTCGCCACCGTCTATCATGGCCTGCCGGGCGTTGATAAACAGGTTCAATATTACCTGTTTTAGCATATCGGGGTCAACTTTGCAAACCAGCGGCTCGTCATGGAGAACCTGCCTGACGGTTATCGCATTGCTGTGTGCCTGGGGCGTATAGAAATCGACCATA
>JAUWKC010000223.1 GCA_030607345.1 Planctomycetota bacterium
AATTTAGTTTTGGTTTAGTTCTTGAAGGAGGAGTATTATGTATAGAAAACTGATGTTTTTAATTTCTTTTGTTGCACTGCTGGCTCTGGTCAACGTTGCTTCGGCTGATGAGGTTGTTTGGATAGGGACCGGTTCCTTCTGCGACCCTGCCAACTGGGATGGGGGCGTTGTCCCCGGACCGGATGATGAGGCGATCGTTGACTGCGATTCGGGCGGCGGCGATATAGTCATCGACTGCGACGTCGAAGTTGACCGGCTGCACGGCCCCGCTTATGAAGGCGACTGCAACCAGACTATGGATATAGTCAGTGGCACTATTATTGCCAACGATAGATTTCGAGCCGTCATGGAAGGCTCTAAGATCGGCTGGGTCAACATGACCGGCGGTGATATTATCGTTAACGGCGAGATGCGGCTGAACGATGACGGGGCCGACGCTGCGTACTGGAACATGAGCGGCGGCAGCCTCACCGTGTACCACCGTGTGAGAAGTGGTGATAATGATGGCGGCCCCACCAACTGGAACTTCACCGGCGATGCACTCGTGAATGTTGACCGGTATTTCAGGATTGGCGACGACGGCTGCGGCAGCTTTACGGTCGGCGGCAATGCCCAGGTAAACGTCGGGCTTGACGAGGGCGAAGACGGGATGCTGTACTTCGTCTGCCGTAAGATGAGCGTGACCGTTGACATATCCGGCAACTGTGAGATATGGGTCCGCGAGAGTTTCGACTTAGGCAATCCCGGCCAGGCGGGCGGGAAAGCGCCCGCGACGTGTCACATGACGATGAGCGGCGGTACCCTGAGTGCCGAGAAGGTGCAAGTCGGCTGGGACCCGGATGGCGACTTCGTTGCTTCACTGACGATGACGGGCGGCCTGATTATCTGCCGAGAAGACCTTCGGGTCGGGCCAACCTCTACGGTTGTCCTGGACGGCGGCGTAATCGAGGTCCTTGGCGGTGACAGCATCGAGATTGACGACGGTGGAAGCATCGACTTGACCGGAGGTCAGTTGGTTCTCAACGGCAACAAGGTTGCCGAACTGGCCGAGCTTGTCTGTGTAGACGGCAAGATCACCGGCTACGGCACTCCGGCGGGTGTGGTCATTGACTACGACAACCTGAATCCCGGCAAGACCACCGCGTATGGGGTCCCCGGTGTTGACCCGAAGAAGGCCTATTGTCCGGAGCCGGCCAACGGCGCCGACAAAGTACAGTGCGTAACCACGGAAGTGGAGCTGTGCTGGACCGGCGGCTCAGGTGTTATCCGCCTCGGCGGACACAGGGTGTACTTCGGCACGGACGAGCAAGCGGTTGAGGATGCTACGATGAGCGACGACGAATTCATCACGCAGACCCGAGCCGACACCACTTGCTACACCATCGGCAACCTGCCGCTGTGGATGGACCACTACTGGAGAATCGATGAAGTCAACAGCGACTTCACCGTCACCAAGGGCGACGTCTGGAAGTTCACCACCGGCTGCGCGGCCATTAACGGCGACACCAACAACGACTGTATTTTGAACTTCCTTGACTATGCCGATGTTGCCAGCACATGGCAGAAAGAGCAGTTGTGGCCTTAGGAGTTAATCCTGAGGTAGAGTAAAAAGTAACGCAACAACAGATTTGCTACAATTCGGGGCCTGTACCCAATATCGGGTACGGGCCCCGCTTTTTTTATAGCGGCTCGGCAGGCGGCTCTGACTGAGGGTGCAGCCGGGCTGCAAAAAATGCTTGTCTTTCGGAGGCTGCGGCAGCATAATGCGTCAGAACCAAAGCCGGCGAAGAATTTGTAAAACTTCGATGCGGCAGGTTCGTTGAGAATTGGCAGGGCGCAGGTTATGTCTGCTTCGAGGCGGAGCATGCAGGTGGTCGTAAAATTCAGTATGAGCGGAAACGCGCGTTTCCTTTCGCACGCGGAGACAGCCAGAGTCTTTCAGCGTGCGTGCGTTCGCGCCGCGGTCGAATTAGAGTACAGCAGCGGTTTCAACCCTCGCCCGCGATTGTCTTTGCCGCTGCCGAGAAGCGTCGGCGTCGAAACGGAGGGCGATTTATTGTGCGTTGGCCTGTCGGCTGGGCGACAGCCTGGGCAGCCGGACCAGTCAGGCCCTGCCGAACCAACCGGCGACTCCGAGCAGCCCTTTTTTGATTCCCGGCAGTTCAAGCTCGACCTGGCCGAACAACTGCCCGACGGCATCGAGGTGCTTTCGGTTGGCGTCGAACAGAAGAATGCTTCATTCCAGCCCCGATTAGCTACTTATATTTTCAGGCTGTCGCCGCCGAGACGGCAGGGGCAGGATATGCGACGGCGCCTGCAGAGCAGAATACAACAATTGCTGGCAAGCGACAGGTTGGAGCTCCAGCGGTATAAAGGCCCAAAGACCGGCGCAAGAAAAGTGGATGTCAGGGCATTTTTGGATTCGATTGTGCTCGATGGCTGGGAAATAGCGGTTCGGTGCAGAGTTGGTCCCGGCGGCTCCGTACGAGTTGATGAGCTGCTGAAGCTGCTGGAGCTGCCGATAGATGAGCTGAACGGGCCGGTCCGACGCACCGAAGTAAAATGGCAGGAGCAGGTCAAATGTTGAAGAGCAGTGTTCAGAGGACGATGTTATGACTAAAGAGATGCTGGTAAACGTAGCTGAGAGCGAAGAATGCAGGGTGGCGGTTGTTGAGCGGACCCGTGTCGAGGAACTTTACGTGGAAAGGGTGGGCCTGGGAACGCACGTCGGCAACATATACAAGGGCAAGGTGGTTAACATTGAGTCTGCTATCCAGGCGGCGTTTGTGGATTTCGGTATAGGGAGGAACGGATTCCTGCACGTAAGCGACCTTCATCCCCGGTACTTTCCGAAGCGCATCGCCCAGCGGGTTGAAAGCATCGGTCGCAGAAAGGCGTTAAAAGACAGGCCTGCCATCCAGAACAGTCTGAAAAAGGGCGACGAGCTTGTCGTTCAGGTAACCAAAGAAGGCATCAGAACAAAGGGCCCGACGCTGAGCACGTATCTTTCGCTGCCGGGCAAGTTTCTGGTTATGATGCCGTGGATGAAAAGGCAGGGCGTCTCACACAAGATAGAGGACGACGAGGAGCGAGAACGACTTCGGAGCGTTTTGCAGGAAAGCAGACCGCCGAAGGGACAGGGTTTTATCATTCGAACGGCAGGGCAGGGCTGCTCAAAAAGGGACATCCAGAACGATTTGCGCTACCTGACGCGTTTGTGGACGGTGATAAGAAAGCGAATGGAAACGGAACGGGCGCCGGCAGAGCTTTATCAGGAATCGAACCTGGTTATCAGGACTCTGAGGGATATTTTCAATAGCGAAATCAGCGAGATAATTTGTGATTCTGAGAACGTGTGCCGCAGAATCAGGGATTTTTTGAAAATAGCGACTCCCCGGCTGAAACGCAAGGTGACGTTCTATGATTCCAAGGTGCCGCTCTTTCACAAGTACAAGATTGAGAGCGAGATTGCGAAGATACAGTCTCGGACGCTTTCGCTCGAAAAGGGCGGGTCAATTGTGGTCGAACAAACCGAGGCGTTGGTTTCGATAGACGTCAACAGCGGCAGGTATCGGGAGCACGAGAATGCCGAGCAAACGGCGTTCGAAACGAACATGGAGGCGGCTTGCGAGATTCCAAGACAACTTCGGCTTCGCGACCTTGGCGGCCTGATAATCTGCGACTTTATCGATATGCACAGTCAAAAACACCGAAAGGCGGTGGAAAAGGCCTTCAGGA
>JAUWKC010000191.1 GCA_030607345.1 Planctomycetota bacterium
AATATATGGTCATCGAGGCCAGCAGCCACGCACTTTCACAGAACCGCCTCGCCGGCATCAGATTCACCGCCGCCGCCTTCACCAACCTCGCCGGCGACCATATGGACTATCACAAAACCGCCAAAGAGTATCTCGCCGCAACGACAATCCTCTTTCAGTCCCTGCCCGCCGGCGCAACGGCGGTGCTTAATAAACAATCGCCCGAAGCGCTCCAAATCGCACAGCGCATCGGCGGCGGGGAAAACACGATAATCTGGTACGCCGCCGATGCACCAGCGGATTTGACCGCCCGAATCGAGTCAATGGACGTAAACGGAACCATTTTCACACTCGAATATGCAGGAAAATCAACTCCCGTCAAAACACCCTTGCTCGGCCGATACAATGTCAGTAACCACCTCGCCGCGGCAGGTTTGTGCCTGGCTGCTGGCCTCGATTTGCAGGCAATAGCCGCCGGCCTGTCCGACCTCAAGTCAATACCGGGACGCCTCGAAAAAGTCGACTTCGACGCTGACTTCTCGGTACTGGTAGATTATGCCCATTCCGACGACGCCTTGAAAAATGTCCTGGCAACGCTCAAACCCTTATGCGGCGGCAGACTTGTGGTTGTCTTCGGCTGCGGCGGTGACAGGGACAGAACCAAGCGCCCCAGAATGGCACGCGTCGCAGAGCAGTTGGCCGACCTTGTAATTGTTACAAGCGACAACCCGCGAACTGAAAAACCCGAAGATATAATACGTCACATAGTCTCGGGCTTTAACGACCCCGACGCCGAGGCAATTATGATTGAGCCGGACAGAAAAAAAGCAATTGAACTCGCCATAGAAAACGCAGACAAAGATGACATCGTGCTTATCGCCGGCAAAGGACATGAGACCTATCAGGTCATAGGAACAGAAAAAATCGATTTCAGCGACAAGGTTGTTGCCCGACAATGCCTGCAGAAACTAAGCTAAATCAGTTCTCGCTCGAGATGCTCGCTCGGATAGTAAATGCCGAGCCTGCGCCCATCGGCGCCGCTTGCTTCACCACCGTAAGCACCGATTCACGAACTACCAGGCCCGGCGAGTGCTTCTTCGCCATAGCCGGTGAAAACTTCGACGGCCACGACTATGTCGCCGATGCCTTTGCAAAAGGTGCAGCCTGCGCAGTGGTCGATAAAGACATCCGCCAGGCCGGACAAAACATACTCAAAGTCGGTGACACCGTAAAAGCCCTCGGCGATTGGGCACGCTGGTATAGAAACGAAATGAACTTTACCGTGGCGGCCATAACCGGCTCCGTCGGCAAGACCACGACCAGGCAAATCATTTATCACGTATTAGGCAGGCATTTTCGCGTCTCACAGTCGCCGAAAAATTTCAATAATTACATCGGCCTGCCCTTGACCCTCCTCGCCGCACGTCCGGATGACGAAATCGTCGTCGCTGAAATCGGCGCTAATCGTCCCGGCGAGGTCTCGTACCTGACGCGCGTCGCCTGCCCGGATATCGCCCTCGTAACAAACGTATATCCCGTTCATCTGAGCGGATTCGGCGACCTTCGCACAATAGCCCACGAAAAGCTGTCCATCGCCGAAGCCCTTCGGCCGGATGGCACCCTCATAATCAACCAGGACTGCAAAACGCTCACAGGGGCCTGCCGGGAAAAAAACCTCAGCTTCGTCTCTTTTGGTAAGTCCCCTGCCTCTGATATGCAAGTTACAGACATCTCACGCACCGGCCGGGAAAGCAGTTTCACAATAAACGGCTGTCGTCTTACCCTGCCGTTGCCGGGCCTGGCAAACGTCGAAAACGCCTGCGCCGCCTGCGCCGTGTGCAGCCGATTCGGAATAACCGTTGAGGATTTTGCACACGCCCTTAGCACACTCCCGGCGGTCCCGATGAGGACCGAGCTGCTGAACGTTGGAAACCTGACAATCCTCAACGACTGCTACAATGCAAATCCTGCCTCGATGAAGAACGCACTTGAGATACTGCTCGACCTCGCCAAGGACAGCCATAGACGGCCGGTATTTATCTGCGGAGATATGGCCGAACTCGGCCGGCAAAGCGACGCTCTGCACGTCGAGCTCGGACGTATGGTTGCAAAGGCAAAAGTGAAATTGCTGATTACCGCGGGCCCGCTTACAAGACTCACCGCAAAGACCGCACGTACAGCCGCTCAGTATAATATGCACATAGAATCGTTCGACAACACCGCTTCGCTGTGCAATAATCTGAAAGAGCTCATAAAAGATTCCGATATAGTATTAGTGAAAGGTTCACGGTCGGTCGGCCTGGAAAAGGCCGCTGATGCCCTGAAAGGGCTTTTCTCCTGAGCAGTCAGGCCCGGCTGGATACTCAAAAAACAAAATGATTTTTCATCTGCTACATTATCTGGCGGAGGATTTCACACATAAGCTCGGATTCTACGCCTACGAGGACGTTATGTTTCGCTGCGTAATGGCCGCCCTGACAAGCCTGGTGATTGCGCTGCTGATAGGCCCTAAGATTATTCGCTGGCTCATGCGAAAAAAAATCGGCGACCGACCGGAATTTCATCACGCCGCATTGAATGAGCTGACAAAACAAAAGGCCAACACCCCAACAATGGGCGGGCTGATTATAATCGTCGCCACCCTGCTCTCCACCCTTCTGTGGGCCAAACTTACAAATCCCTTTGTCCAGAAGGCAATCGTTCTGGTCATCTGGTTCAGTGTTCTTGGCGGAGTCGATGACTGGCTCAAACTCACAGGCAGTGCCGGACACGCCGGCAGAAACGGCCTGAGAGCCTGGGAAAAGCTCATCTTTCAGATAGGAGGCGCGGTCCTCATCTCCTCGTTCTTGTTTATGGATTTCAAGAATATCGAGGACGGACAACGGTTCTGGCTGCCTTTCTATAAGAGAGGACTGCCGTTGGCCGACTGGATGTTCGTACTCATTGCCATTTTCTACGTCTCTGCCACCAGTAACGCCGTCAATCTCGCCGACGGTATGGACGGACTCGCCTCCGGGTGCATCGGAATGGTCAGCCTCGTTCTCGTCGTACTCTGCTATGTCGCCTCCGAGACGATGACGCGAACCGGCCACATTGCCTGGGCAAGCTATCTGCTCCTGCCACATATTCCACAGGCCGGCGAGCTGGGCATATTCTTTGCCGCAATCCTCGGAAGCATCCTCGGCTTTCTGTGGTACAATACTCACCCCGCTCAGACGTTTATGGGTGACACGGGGTCCCTCCCGCTCGGCGCGGCAATGGGTTACGGGGCCCTCGTGACAAGAAATGAAATCCTGCTCCTGATTATCGGCGGCGTATTCGTAATTGAACTGTTAAGTGTCATCCTGCAGGTTGCCTATTTCAAATACACCGGCGGAAAGCGCCTCTTCAGGTGTGCACCTATTCACCACCATTTCCATCTTGCCGGCTGGAGTGAGCCCCAGGTAGTGGTGCGATTCTGGCTTCTCGCCGCCGCCTTTGCCGCAATCGCACTGGCGACACTCAAAATTCGATAGACCATCAACGCCAGCCTGCGGGCTTACGAATCCTGCCGCTCTTCAACATGGATTTGCACGTTTCTTCTGTAATCGTCCGAATCGTCGCCCGTTAGTCTGTCCAGCCGCCTTTGTGTCAGAAAAATCTTTGCCCCGGTGACCCCACAACCGATGCCCGCGACGAAGAATACTATCGCCGCAAGCGTTGCGAAAAACCTGGGCAGCAGGTAAATCAAAAGGCCGAAGCCAATCAGCAAAAGGCCGACAATAAATGTCCACGCCGCCGCGGCTCTCGAAACCTGGGAAATCGCATTTGTGTAGAACCGAAAAGCCATATGAAAACCTTCTTGCAACGCACAGCGGACAGTATCTTCCCTGTCTGTCCGCCATACGCTGCTTAATCGCTCGAAATTCTTAGTACATCCCGCCACCCGGCGGAACCGCAGACGCCTCTTTCTTTTCCGGAATCTCACTGACTATCGCGTCCGTTGTCAGCAGCAGTGAAGCAATTGAAGCGCCGTTCTGCAGGGCCGTCCTTTCAACCTTCGTCGGCACAATGACGCCGAACTTGACCATGTCGCCGTATTGCTTACGCAGCGCATCGTAACCGAAGTTTCGCTCTTTGCTTTCAATAATTCTCTGCGCGACAATTGACCCGTCCAAACCGGCATTCTCTGCGATTTGCTTGATGGGTGCTACCACCGCCCTTCGCACAATATCGACCCCGACCTGCTCATCCCCGGTTGACTTGATTTTATCCAGAGTCTTCAGGGCCCTGAGCATCGGCACGCCGCCGCCCGGCAGTATGCCTTCC
>JAUWKC010000004.1 GCA_030607345.1 Planctomycetota bacterium
GCCGAGGCAAGGTTCTTGTAAGCATCTATGATGCTGCCGTCGAGTTTGCGGGCAGCGGTGTATTCCGCTATCGCATCGGAGAGCCAGCCACGCTCACTATAGGCATTGCCGAGGTTCAGATGGCTCTTGGCGTCGTCGGGGTTTATCTTAAGCGCCTGGCGATATTCGAAAATGGCGTCGCTCAACCTTCCCTTCTCGAGATAGATATTGCCGAGATTCATCCGGCACTCGGCCAGTGACGGATTTATCTGCACCGCAGCTTCCAGAACCTCCAGCGCCGTATCAATCTGTCCAACGTCGTTGTACGTATTGCCAAGATTGTTGAAAAGGCAGCCCAGCGTCTCAAGCTTATTGAGGTTCTTCATGTAGATGCTCTCGCCGCGCACTTGCGGAACCTTGAACTTCTTGGCATAGTGTTCGTCTGGTGCGCCGGCCCCTCTGCTGGTCGTTTCTATATTGTATCTTTGTCGCCCGTCATCATATCTGACAAAGAAATGACCTGGAACGACGACCCCATAGACGGGCATCCCCAGCCTCTCCGCCAGGCAAAGATACAGAACCGAAAGACTCAGACAATAGCCTCTCCTTTGGTCCATTACCGAGTGCAGGAACAAATCGTTTGGGTCTGTCGGTTCCGAGACCGCTGCGAAGCCCTGCTCATCGAACAGGTACTGGTTGATTACGCCGATGGTGCGGTAATCCGGTTCCAGGTGCTTTTCCTCCAGCCGGGCTCGAATCTCATAGGCCATCTCATCCAGCCTGGCGAGGTATCTCCGCCCGTGTACGACTTCGCTCCACTCTTCTGCCACAATCAACGCCGCCACACCCAAGTCAACCTGGTCCGGTTCGAGTCGAAGAACCTGGTCCAGCGATTTTACATACTTACCCCGCAGTGCTTCATTGGCCAGCGGCTCAGCCCGCCCCAGACACTCAGCGGCAAAAAGCAGCCCAATGCAGTAAACAATCGCCGAAAAGGTTCTCATAAACGCCCGTATCCTTTAGATTATCTCACAAAGCTTCGTTCTATATACGCTCACTAAATCCAGTAGTGCTACTCCACCGCAGCCTCATCTTCAACCGGCACCGCCGGCGGGCGGCGCCGAAACAAATCTATTTCCATCCACTTATTACTCCTAAACCGCCGCCAGTTTGCAAGACTAACGGCGATGACACTGAGCGTCGCTGCTATCCACGGTCCAATGGGGCCGATTTGCGGCAAGTACTCCACAACCAGCCAGCCTCCCAGTCCGAGTATCAAGACCGTTGCGGCGGCCGAGACAATCGCCAGCCACACCGTATCGCCGGCTCCCCGCAGTGCACCGCTGTAAATAATCCTCGCGGCGTGAAAAACCTGGTACACAGCCGCTAATATCAACATCGGCGAACCTGCCTCGATAACCTTCTGCTCAATTGCTTTATCGTCGGATGCCCACGCGTCCATTATACCATTTCTGAACAGCAAAAAGCAAAGCCCCACAAGGCCCATATAGACCAGGGCAATCCGCAGGCAAATGGTGGTCTGCCTGATGGCCACCCTTTTTCTGCCTGCCCCGATTGCCTTGCCCACCGCCGCCGTAAGCGCCACCCGCAGCCCGACAACCGGCATAACCGAAATACTCGTGCACGAAAAAACCGCGCTCGTTGCCGCAGATGCCTCCCTGCCGAATACCACAACCAGCGCCATCAAAATCACTCCCCACAACGCCACGTTTATCATCAGCTCGAGGCCCGCCGGAAAACCCACCTTCAGCAAATCCAGCATCTTGCGGATATCCGGTCTCATCGTGTGCCTGGTATTGAACTCGGAGCTTATCGGCTCGCCGAGGAACATGGCAAGCCTTATAGCGGCCGCTACAACCATCCCGATAAACGTCCCCCACGCAGCTCCTGCAATCTGCATCTCCGGAAACCCGAACTTGCCGAATATCAGGACGTAGTTTGCCGCCACGTTAACGACCTGGCCGCACAGCGCCGCGTACATCACGATGACAGGACGGTGAATACCCATAAAGAATTGTCCACTCGACCAGATAAACACCGCGATAACCTGCGCGTAAAGCATGATGCGAAGGTATGTTACCTCGAGCTCGACTATGTGCGGCGGATAACCCATCATCCTGAACAACGCCGGGGCCGTCGGCCACATCACCGCAACTACGACCAAAAAGTACGCAACTCCCATATACACCGACTGCCAGCAGAAACTTGAGCACTGTTGTTTTTCGCCTCTGCCCAGGTGCTGACTTACGAACGTCCCAACACTTGCGGTGACTCCGATAGCGAAGCTGCCCGGCAAAAAACTGGTCACGCTCGCCGGCAGAATAGCCGCCAGCGCGTCGGTGCCGAGACGCGAGACCATAAGCCGGTCCACGAACTGCATCACCGTAAAAGATATGGTCGTCACCACCATGGGACCGGCCAGCTTTATCATATATCCGAGCGAGGTATCATCGGGCGCCAAATCCTGCGGCAATTGAGTTGGTCGAAAGGTCATTAGCCGAGATTGCCTCCGCCAAACAATCCTTCGAGCAGCATCTCGGCAGATATGCCGGCAACCCGCACCTTTTTGAGCGGGCTGGTATGTCCGGAAATAACTTCCACTTCTTTCTTTTTCACGCCGAGTTTCTTGGCCAGGAATTCAACGAGGCTCCGGTTGGCTTTGCCCTTTTCGGGCTGCGCCGAGACCTTAATCTTCACCATACCGTCGAGTATGCCGCTGACAGTAGTCCTGCTGCTGCCGGGCACAATCTTCGCGGTAAAAACAACTCCATCGTCACCTTCCTGAATCCTTAGATTGGCCATAAAGCACCGGACTATGCGGATTTCTTACTCTTCTCTGATGTTGCGTCCGACCGCCAACTGAACATACTTTTCAATCTGCTCGGCAAGCTCGCCAAGCGAGCCTAACTGGAAGTCCTCGTAATGCCCCCTGACAAACTCACCGTTCAGCGCCTTTTTGAATATCTTTACGCGAATAATCGGAGGCTCATCCTCACCTTTGCTGAAATCGGTGTCCTTATGCTCGGTCAGCTCCACTCGCCAGTCCTCGCTGATAAAAACAAGGCACCTGCCGGTATACACCGCCGTCGGAAAATACTCATACAGACGCTTCAAAGTCGCCATTTCTGTCTGCTTCTCTGCCATTTCAAACCTCACAAATCGCTTCCTGATATTAGCACAAATCCTGTAAGAAGTATGCTTTTATTTATCAGCAGGTGCACTATACGCACCGTATTGCTGCAGGGTTTCCCACCACGCCATTATGTTCTCGACACTGACGCCGCTTTGGATAACGTGTATCGGCGCAAATATGAACCCGCCGCCCGGCGCAAGCTCCTCGATTCGCCTTCGCGTCTCGTCACGGACCTGCCGGCACGTGCCGTACGGCAGCACGTGCTGAGTGTCACAACTGCCTCCCCATACCGTCAGGTCCTTGCCGTACTCCTTCTTGAATTTCGCCGTGTCGTCCATTCCTTTGCAGTTCACCTGCCACGGATTGATTATATCGACCCCGGCTTCAATCAGAAGCGGCAGCGTCTCATATATCGCACCGTCGTTGTGAAAAAAAATATACACCTTCGACTTGGCCTTTTTCTTGATAAACTCGAAAAGCCTCTTGTGGTAAGGCCATATCAATCGCTTATACATATCCAGTGACACCAGCAGGCCGTTCTGCTGGCCCAAATCGTCGGCGCACGAAATCACCAGCACATTCTCACCCACCGTTTCCAGGGCCTTGCCCCAGTACCCCATCTTGACCTCCAGAATCTTGCTCATTATCGCGTGTACGATTTTCGGATTCGACGCCATATCCATATAAAAGTTCTCATAGCCTCGCATCCACATCGCGTGTTCCCACATTCCAGAGCTCATCCTGCCCAGCACGTATGCCTTTTTCTCGTCGAAGACAACGCGGTCGGCCCACTGCTTCATGCCGACAAACCTCGCATCATCTGTCGGGTCGGGCCAGGGATAATCCTCAATTTCTTTTACCGTGCGCGCATCGGCCAAAGGACTGTGATACAGGTCGTAGTAATGCCCACCCCGCAGCGGCATTCGCCAGCCCATACCGAACTCATCGAGCAAATGGTCGTATCCGTCTCTCGGCCCTAAATGCCTGGCCAGCCCCGCTTTCGATGCCGGCCTCGGCGCCACGTTCTTAACGTCAATTCCCAGCCTTTCAATCAAATCATCATCGGTCGCGGCCATCTGCGTAATCATGTCCTGAACCCGGGCGTCGCCTTTAAGGCCGAGCTGCTTTCGAAGGCTGCCCATAGTCTTGATATTAACGCCGGTCACCATAGTCCCGCCGATATCCAGAGGCACACGGTCCGCCTCCTTGTGCTCAAGCGCAAGCTTAACTCTTTGATAGCTGCTGTATTGCATAGATTGGTCCTCGGTTCTGCTCAGTTCGCTCCGGGAGAAATCGAAATCCTCAGGGGTTCGGTCGATTCGGCCTGAATCCACACAATCAGGTCGCTGCCGTCCAATCGCCGCCGATGGCCGAATCGAAAGGCTCCGCCTCGTTTTACCGGCTTGCCGTTCATTTTCAGCACAGCCCCTCCTTCGCCCCAGTTTTTTATCACAAAGGCGGGATTCACCACAGGAGATTCTTCGCCCGCCGGCAGTTCAAATTCGAGCTTCTTTTCGTCGCCGGCCTGTTTGATTACGACGAAGGCCCGCTCGTCCCGGCGGTAGCCTTCGCTGGTGAAGCCCGTGCTGATAATGTTAAGCTTCGGCGGCTGGAGCCATGAGCGGCCTACCCGAACCAGTTCTTCGATAGGCTTATTGCTCAGGCCCATAATGAATCGCCCCGTTCGTGTGATACTGTTGTCGGATACGCGTGGTTCCGGCACACGCGGGGAAGTAATGGCGGAGCTCGAAACCCGGTCCGGTACAAGCGCGTACCGACCGTCGGAGGGGGCCTGCGAAACCGGCCAGTGGTTCCACGTTGGAAAGTGCGAGTACTCGGGACGCACCTCGGGCTCCCAGCCGTAAGGCGTAATCCGGCTGCGAGGCTCGTAAACATAGCAGGGCTTGAAGGCGGATTTGAGATTCACGATGCACATATTGGCGTTGGGTAATTCGTTCTTGAACCGCCCCCGCCTCTTACTGTCGCCCGGCCAGCTCTGCCAGTTATATGTCCGCACCTCCGCCTGCATGTTCGCCAGTGTCACTGCATCAAGGCTGATATTGTCCTCGGCCTTCTGGCCCGGATTGTTCAGTACGGTCGGCTCCGTTACGCTGAATCCGCTCATTCCGTGAACAAAAAAGTTCCGAATTGCGATACCGTCCGGGTAAATGTAGTAATACTCGTCGGCCCAGACGCCCCAGCCGGTGTCTTTGTCGACCTCGCCGTTGTTATACATCACGTCAACGATGGCGTAACGCCAGTGCACGACTACCCTCGCGTCGTGGTTCTCGATAACGCGAACGTGGGCAAAACGGCACTGTTTGTCCGACATATGTTCGGCGCACCCGGCCGAGCCGCCGCCTTCGGCGCTTTGGTCTCCAACCCATATATCGTTTTCCGTCACAAGATTCATGTTGTAGTTCGTGCCGCGCCAGAAGACCATCTTATACGGTGCTTCGTCGAAAGTGACCACCACGTCCGGATAGTCGCCGACCCGCCAGAGCGCATCCCATTCTTCGTAGAATTTAAGCCGGCAGTAGGTTGCACCGAAACGGCTGCCGCCGGCCGGCAGTCTTGGGAGCCTTCGCCATTTCAGCGGCGGGGGCCCTTGTGGTTTGCTTCTTTGAAAGTGCTCGACAATCTGTTGGTCTGTAAGCCTTCGGTCGTAAATCTTCAGCTCGTCAATAATCCCGTCAAACGAATACGACGTGGGGAAATTCACTTCCTTCCTAACCAGTGCAGACGCATCGAGAAGCGTCTTCTTGTGATTGCGCCCAATCTGGAGGTCCGTATCCGCGGCAAAGGTAAAATCGCCTTTAACCGGCAGCTTCGCCGCGACCTTGCCGTCAATGTAAACCGTGATTCCTTCATTCTTGTCGAACGTTCCCGCAATATGAGACCACTTCTTCATAAAGCAGATTGTCTGCTTCGATGTGCATTCGCGCCATTTGCCGTCGACAGCCAGATGAAGGCCGACGTGTCCGCGGGTATCGATGCCGAAAAAGTAGCCCGCCTTGTGCTCGTTTTCCTGATTGACGATGGCGCACCAGTTCCAGGGATATGCCTGCGGGACAACCCACGCTTCGACGGTGAAAGCATCTGTAAGTCGCGGGGCATCGGCTGCGCTGCGCACCACACGCGTCGTGGAACCATCGCACTTGATGGCGCTTCGGCGCACTCCCTGAACGTATTTGAAGTTGCCTTTAATCGCATCTTCTTTCTTGCCGCTCTTATCCACCGCAACCGTCCCCTTGCCCTCATCGAACGTCCAGAACGCAACCGGCTCGCCTGCCGCCAATCCCGAACCAGCCAACAGGGCCATTATTAAACCGCAGGAAATTAACCTTTGCATCGTTATCCTTTCTGAAAACCACCAAATCAGTCCAGCTTTGCCGTTACCGGCAGAAGCCCTTGCGAGTGCGCAATCTCCCGGCCATCAACAAAAACATGCAGACCCTTGCCTTTACCATATTTCTCGCCGGTCCTGTCCCACAGAATCGTGATAATCCTGCCGTGATAAAGCACATTATCCAGGCAGAACCAGTCCCACGCATCGTCGGGCAGCAGCGGGGCGACCTGCACGATATTATCCTGCCGCGGGATAAGGCCCGCCAGCCCTGAAATAACCAAATCGCAAAACGCAGAATGATTATAGAACCTGCTCCTGTCCGAATCCTCCGTCAGCCACGCGCCCGTCACTTCGTCTAAGTATTCACCGATGTAGCACTTGCCGTCGCGATTGTGAGAGCGGGCGTATTTCACCAGTTCCTCGAAGTAGTCCTCTTTGCCGACGTAGTTCTGCTGATAGTTGCGAAGCACGTTCGCCAGGGCGACCAGCGTCTGCGTCGTCGCAAAGGGCCAGACCGCGCCGTCCCACTCACAAGTGCCCACCCCGTGACTTCTAAAAGCCGGGTGTCTCCGCTCAGCAGTGGTCAGTCCCATCGGCGCCTTGAACCCTTCGGGCTCTTTTATCTCAAGCCACGCCTCTTCAAAACCCCCATCCGGCAGATTGAAGCACCACGGCACAAAACCAATCGCCTCCCGCGCATCACAGAGGTATCCATCTTCCAGACGAACCTTGAAAAACTTTGTATCGCCGTCCCACAGAATATTCTGCATCAGCGATTTTATCCGCACAGCCTTATTTTGATACTCGCGAGCCAGGCTGCTGTTGCCCGCCATCGCCGCTGCCTTGGCCGTCGCCTCGGTGCCGGCGTACATATAGCAGTTGAGCTGGTGCCGAATGTTCTTTTCGTGTCGCGAGCCGCTTATCGATTCCTCGCCGCCGTCCAGAACATCGTACTGCCAGAACAGCCCGACGGTATTGCCCCGTTCCTTCTGCCATCGTTCGAAGTCGGCGGCAAAATCATCCACAAGCTCCACGACGAACCGCTCGTTCCCGTTCACAAGGTAACGTTTGTACACAGCATCTGTCGCCCAGTTACTGTATCTGTGAAAATGCGGCTGCGGCCCGCCGTCGTTGCCCCGGTACCAGAACATAATGTAATCGTCGAGATAGCGCGCATCGTGCAGCCATCGTCCCTCGTAGATATGGTGACCGACCGCGCAGCTTATCGTGTTGTATTTTCCGGAGTGCCCGACCTGGTCCAGAAACTCGGTCAATACGAAACCGTCTTCGGTCTGCTTTATGTGTTTTCGGTATGTCCACCACCTGTAATAATAAATCTTCTCGAACCATTCGTCCGGACACTCGAAAAGCGGAATGTTCACCTTCATCCAGTCCCACGCCAGCGCGTTCGGAATGAAATTGACGATGCTTTCGGCATCTGCCGCGGCAAAGCCGGCGACGTACCCTTTGAACTGTTCCGGAGCAAGTACGAAAGGTCCCCTTGTAATCGGGCCCGGCTTCTTAACGACCAGCTCCCGCTGCAAGTTCAGGATTTCACTTACGACCGAACTTACCTTGTTTTCGTCGCCTGCCTCAATCGCCACCTCCAGCCGCTTCAGTTTCTGTTCCAATCCGCGCAGCCTTTCCTGATATTCACCCGCCCACGTCTCAAACTTGGCATCCGACCTGACAAGGCTCTCCGCCGCTCGCCGCAGCATCTGCAATCGTGTCGTCGTGGCCTTTAGCTCCCTGATTTTGTCTCGCATCCGACAGGCCTTGATATATAAGTCAAGCCACCGCCTATTGCCCGGTGGGGCATTTGAACTTGTCAATGCTTGCAGCTCTTTCAGAAGAGACCTTGCCGCCGGCTCAATCTCTGCGAGCACCTTGGACACCAGCTTTTTCTCAAGCTCAGTATTGTCACGCTGCCCAAACCACGCCATGCAGGCGTCTTGCCCAATGTCTCCGGTCATCCAGCCTGACTCAGCAGGAAACTCCTGCGTGACTTGCCTCCACGACCACAGGGCCGAATCCACAGCTGGCGAGAAATAAAGACCGTATCTTGTTTTCCAATTGAGAATCCGAACCAGAAGCTCATTTGTCCCCGACTTGAGGTTGAGTCCAATTATGTGCTGGTCCTTCTTCAGTCCTCGTTCTCTCATCCGGCTAATGATTTTGTGGCCGTTCAGCCAAACGTCCAGGGCGTTTCTGCTGCCAAAGCTCGCCCTGAGCATTACGGGCTCGGCGGCCTGGATTTGTCGGAAAAAATACATCGGCTCAATCTGACCTGTATCCAACCTGCCTTCGTAAACCTCCCCGTCGCTTATATCATCCCGCTGCTTCCACAAGGCATTGCCGCTATTGTCTTTTGCCGCTAGGTCCACAATATTCTCGGCAAACGATTTATCCGTGAATTTTGCGCCCTTTATCGGCCCGGCACTGTACCAGCAACCAAGCTGAACTTTTGCCAGTGCGGCGGTCTGTGCGTCCGCCAACCGAGGCTGAGCTATCCGGTTATCCACCATTCTTACTTGCCAGGGTGCTATGTCCCGCACATCCGTAAACGGCACGGGCTTTATCGGATAATCTTTGCCCGCCGCGCCCGAATGCAGAAGAAATGACAAAACAAAAGCCCCCGCCGACACGAACCGCTTGTCCATCTTGCACCCCTCGCTAACTTGAACTCTGGCGGTCCTCCAGCGAACCTACCAGGTCCTTGATGTCGCTTATGTTCTTGCCGGCGCAATATCTTCTTATTCCTTCGATAACCTTTACTCCGCAGTCAGGCTCAATGAAATTAGCCGTGCCGATACCGACGGCCGTCGCCCCCGCGATAATAAACTCAATCGCATCCGAAGCCGTTCTTATACCCCCTATGCCTAAAATCGGTATCTCGCGGCTCTCGGTGACTTCTCGGTACACCTTGTTTACGAGATATACGGCTATAGGTCTTATCGCAGGCCCCGACAGCCCCCCTGTGCGATTGGCCAGAACCGGACTGCGGCTTTCGATATCAACCACCATCGCCGCAAAAGTATTTATTAGGCTAATCGCGTCGGCGCCGGCGTCCACAGCCGCACGGGCAATTACACTGATGTCCGTCACAGAAGGTGACAGCTTCACGATTAGAAGCTTCTCGCCCGCTGCCTTCTTTACATCCGAGGTTATCTCGGCAACCTGCCGCGGCTCCGTGCCGAAAGAAATGCCGCCTTTGGCCACGTTGGGACAACTGATATTAAGCTCAAAGCCTGCTATCCCCTGTTCGTCCGCAAGCTTTTCGACCACCGCCACGTACTCTCTGATTGTCGCCCCGGCAACGTTCACGAAGACCGCAGTGTTCTCGAACCGCGACCGAATAATCGGCAGCTTCTCTTCGATAAACTTTTCAACGCCCACGTTCGCCAGGCCGATAGCATTGAGCATCCCGCTGTCCGTCTCGACAGTTCTTGGCGGGGCGTTGCCCTTTCTCGCCTTCGGGGTGATACTCTTGGTGATAAAACCACCGAGCGCGCCGACGTCCATAAAGTCGCTCAGCTCATCGGCGTACCCGCACGTCCCCGAAGCTGTAAATACCGGGTTCGCCAGGCGAATCCCCGCAAAATCAACCGATATGTCAACACCGTTACTCATAATCTTACACGCCAAAAACTACCTCTTTGCTGTCGAAGACAGGGCCGTCTTCGCAGCAGAGTTTATACACCGTCTCGCCCGGCCCTTCGCCTCTGCATTCAACCACACAGCTCTGGCAGACTCCAATCCCGCAGGCCATCAGACGCTCCATACTCACCTGGCAGTCAATCTTCCGCTCAGCCGCAATCTCAGCCATTTTCGACAGCATCGCTTCTGGCCCGCAGCAGTAAATAATCGCCTCTTCGGCTTTCACATCCGTCTTGCCCAGCCACTCGCTAAAGCAATCCGTTACCAGACCCTCATAACCCGCCGAACCGTCATCCGTCGCCACGTATGATTCAATACCGAACTCGGCAAATTCCGCCAGTGAAAATCCCAGGCCGCTCGAAATCTCATCCAAACGCCGCTCGAAGGGCAGCGCCTCGGCTGCCTTTGCGCCGGCAAAAGCAAACACCTGCATCGTCGGATAATCCTTGGTCAGGACCTTCGCCAAATGTTCCAGGGGCCCAGCGCCCATTCCGCCAACCACAAGCAGCGCCGTCTTCTTGCCCTCCGGTATCTCGAACCCTTTGCCCAAAGGTCCAATCACACTCATCGAGTCGCCCGCCTTTACCGTTGTCATCCGCAGCGTCGAAGGTCCCACCGCAGAATACAGAATCTCGACAAAGGTTTCAATGCCTTTGAACGTGACATCCGAAAAACTAAAAGGCCTCCTCAAAAGCACACCGCGATTCGCCGAATCCTGCAAATCCTCGCGTATTGCCCCCGAAGGCGGAAGCGCCGCTCCGGACAAATCCAATTGCCCGAACTGACCGGGCCGACACCCACCGAATGCCTCCGACCCGGAATCTGTAAACTCGAGAAGCAGCTTGTAGAACCCGGACCCTATCCTCCGGTTGCTGTGAACCTTCGCAATATATGCGCCCCTTCTTTCCTGCGAGCCGTTTTCAGCCATCACGTACAATCCATCCTGTTACAGCCTGCTCTCGAAGTCGGACCGTCTAACCAAGCAGCCCGTCGTATACTCTTACACCCTGCACCACCTTGCAGGTATGAACGGCGTACCTGTCTGCATACGCCGGGTGACTCCGGGGATAAGCCACATCCACCGCCCGCTTCAGCGCATCGACGCTGTCTGCCTTAACCAGTGCGCCTGACGCTCCCTTGTCGCCGCCGCCTAACATTCGCTCTCCCAGCACTCCCGGTGCCGTGCGAGCAATATCACACATCGTCTCAAGCTCAGGTCCCGAAATCTCATAATCGTCACGCAGCCCAATCCCGTCCTGGCGGAATATCGCGCCCACTGTCTCAACGTCGCCGGCCTTCCACGCATCCAGCATCCGGTAAAACCTGTGCTGCGCGCCGAAAATGTATTTCAACCGGGCGCACAACTCCGGCTCCTTTTGGCCGAACTGCGATACAATCTTCTCGTAAAGCGTCCGGTCCCGAATATCGGCCAGACAGTCAATATCATAACCGGCCTGCCGCAGCATCGCCACAAGCTTCTCGCACTGCTCCCTGCGAATTTTATAAGTGGATTTCTCCAGTCCCGGCCGAACCGTCCCCGTATCGAGCACCACAATGCGAAAATCCACCGCACCCTCGCCCAGCGGCACATAGTCTATCGACCGCTTCGACGGGTCATAGTGCGTGCCCATATTCTCACGGGCAAAAAGTATCATAATCTGGTCGAGCTGACCGCAGGGCGAGCCGATGTAATCGTTCTCCACCGCCTGGGCCATATCCACAATCCTGAACTTGTCATCAACTTCAATCTGGTTGGCGTCCAGCAGCGACAGAATCAGATTCAAACTCAGCGAAGCCGACCGTGACATCCCGCCGCCCGGGATGTTGCCGTAAATAACCCCGTCGATACCCTCGGTCAGCTTAAAACCTTCCCGCCGCAATACATACTCCACCCCGTAGGCGAATCGCCCCCACGTATCGGCTATCGCCGCCGCTCTCGGCTCTGGAACCTTGCCAGGCTCGAACTCAATCACCCCGTCATCGGGGAAATTGCCGCTGAACAGTCTTATCCTTCGCGTTCCGTTGGGCTTGTATCCCAGCCAGATAAACCTGTCGGTGCCCACGCCGAAAAGCTCGGTGCCGTTGTAGTCGCCGTGCTCGACGCCGAGGCAAAACCGGGACGACGTCCGCCTGAGCCTGCCGCCCGCGATATCTATCGCGTGCCGCCCAGCCAGTTCTCGAATACGCTCGACCGCCGAGTTGTCGTCATTGCTCGAGTTCACCTGCCGCTCCGGAAAACACCAACTCTATAAACCTCATCGAAAGATTATGTACAGCCCAATCGTCACCACCACAACCGCGACGCCGAATACCGCCGCTGAGCGCGACGGTTTCATGTCAATGCCGGACTTGGTCGTAAATCGCACAGGCTCTTTCAGAGGCCTGAGCATTGTTATCACGCCCATCACCGCGAGCACGCAGAAGAACGAAATTGCCATCCTGTCCAGGAACGCAAGTTTCGGAAAGACTCGACTCAGTATGAAGTACATAATCGGGTTCAGTAGCAGGCCTGTCACGCCCGTAACAGGAGGCGCTTTTTTGACCAGAAAACCGAATACGAATACCGCAAGAATACCCGGCGATATGTAGCCCTGGAATTCCTGAATGTACTTAAAGACCCCGCCAAACTTCGGATTATCCAGCAGCGGTGCAATGAAGCACCCGACGACCGCGAAAACTCCCACGCAGACCCGCCCAATAGCTACCAGGTTTGCCTGTGATGCATTTTTCTTGACGTACTTATTGTAAATATCCATCGTAAATATTGTCGAGGCCGAGTTAAGCATCGACGCCAGCGAGCTCATCACGGCGCCCATAATTGCCGCCAGTATGAAACCTCGCAGTCCCTTGGGCACAAGATTCTTAATCAGCAGCGCAAAAGCCGAATCGAACTTATAACCCAGAAGTGTCTTCTGGACCTCGATTCGCTGCTCGGCCGGGAGCCCTTTATTACGCCCCGAAATCTCCTTGAGCAGTCCTTCGTTTATCTCGAACAAATTCTCCCCGCTTGGCTCAGCCCCGGCAGCAGTCGAGTTAAATCTTACAATTGCCCCGGCTGTCTCTTCGTACATCTGGGGGAATTGCCTGTCAAAGCTGAATGCGACTTTTGCCTCGCCCGGTTCCGAACGGACCTGCTCGAAAAGCTGCATGACTTCCGCGTTGTTGCCCACCGCCTCTGTCTTCATCTCCGATTTATACAGGTTAAAGGCTATCATTCCCGGAAAGACAATAATAAAAGGAATAATAATCTTCAGGCCTGCCGCAAAGACGATGCCTTTCTGCCCCTCGGCCAATGATTTTGCGCCGAGCGTTCGCTGACAGATATACTGGTTCAAACCCCAATAGTAGAAATTCGGTATCCACAGCCCGATTATCAGCGCCGTCCAGGGAACTTCAGGGTCGCTTCGAGGCAAAAACATATGCAGCTTGTGCTCGTTAAGCGTATGAAACTTCTCCCAAACGCCGGCATCGGCCCCAATACTCGCCAGTTCCGGAATCGTATCGCTTGTCGCGCCGCCCAGGGCCCTCATCGCCAGAAACAGAATAATCCCTCCGCCGATGATAAGGGCCGAGCCCTGCAGCAGGTCAGCCCACGCACACGCCTTGAGACCTCCGCAAATCACGTAAATCGCCGCCACCATACCAATCGCCCACGATGCCGTCGCGATGTTCACCTCTATCCCGAAAAGATGCTGGCCCCCGAACAATGTCTTGACCACGATAGCCCCGGAATACACTACCGCCGCGAACGTTACGAATACGTAAATCAACACCGTAAACATCGCCATAAGCGAACGCGCCGTCTCGTTATAACGGTATTCCAGAAACTCGGGAATCGTGTAAATGCCGAGGCGCAAAAACTTCGGCAGGAAAAAGAACGCCACAACGACCAGCGTAATCGCCGCTAACCACTCGTAGCTTGCAATTGCAATACCCAGCCACTTGGCCGAGCTGCCGCTCATCCCGATAAACTGCTCCGTCGAGATATTTGCCGCTATCAGTGAAAAGCCTATCAGGAACCAGCTCAGCCCCCGCCCCGCAAGAAAATAGTCCTCGCTTGTCTTCCCATGCCGGCTTTTCAGAATACCAGTCGCGATTACCGCCACCAAAAAGCCCACAAATACCGCTATATCAGGGAAGTTGAGTTCCATAGAGCAAGACCTTTCATTCTGATTTACCGGCCAGGAATCCTTTGCAAATCTGCCGAATTGACCGCCATTATAGCCGCTAAAAGGCTCGCCGCAACAATATTTGACCACCCTCCGGAACCTTTGCGGTTTCAGGACCGCTGAGGAACTCCTTGGATTTTCAGGAATTACAGGGTGTACTTCAAGTACGATTCAGCGCAGCTATATATTTTTCTACACCACGTGGTCGGATGCTTGCTGCCTCTGCTATTTTTCCAATGTGCCTTTTACCCTGATTGCAAAAGCCAGGGCAATATCATTGGGCGGCTTTGTCGGAAGTTCTATTACCAGGGCCTCTGTATTGCGCGACCAGCGGATTTTTTCATTCGAACCCAAAAGAGACACGCCTTCGATACCCTCAGAACTCAGGCGTGTGCCCGTTGACAGGGTCTTTATGGTCAGCTTGTTTCCGTCCGGGCAGCCGAGAGTAATCGCGTAGAGTGTGTTTTCTTTGCAGGTAAAACGAATGTCTTCGGCGTTGCAATTTCTAAAGCTCCACCTCGAATGTCCGCGTCTTTCATATTGGAGTTTATCTATAGGCCCCTCGGCATGTACCTTCCAGGGCCGGGTACCATAAATGGCCTGGCCGTTTTGCTTGAGCCATTGGCCCATACTCAGCAGCAGGTGCTGCTGCTCGGCGTTAATGGTTCCGTCGGCCTTGGGACAGAGCGATAGCAGCAGTCCTCCACCCCGGCTGACACGGTCAATGAGCCCGTGGATGATTTGATTTACCGACTTATAGGTTTGGCCTTCGATGTAACCCCAGGAATCATTGCTTATCGCCAGGTCGTCAATCCAGGCCTTGTCGACTACAGCCGGGCGGTCGCGCCCGCCCTCGAAGGTAAGCACCCCGAAATCGCGGGGGAAATTGAACTTCCTGCTCGTTGGCAGCTTGTTGAGCACCTCAACCTGCCTGCCCCATTGCTCTGCGCGGTTGAGGTAATACGAAAGAAGCTCCAGTACGTGGTGTTGTGAATCGGCGTCCTGAAACTTGCCGCCGTCGAACCACAGCACATCAGGCTGATACTTATCTATCACTTCTTTGACCTTTGCTTTCCACTCCGAAATGAAGTCCTCATACTTGCCGGTGTACTGGTTCCAGTAGAGGTCCGCATAATTCGGGTCGAACAGGTCCCATCCGGCTTTCTGCGCCTCGTCACGGGCCTGACTATTATCAGGCAGATACCAGTTGAACGTTCGGATATGGTGGAATGTGGCGATGACCTTCATTGCCCTCTTGCGACGAAGCGCCCGGACCAGCTCGCCGTACAGGTCGCGTCTGGGACCCATGTTGCCGGCGTTCCAGCGGTTGATTTTGCTGTGCCAAAGCAGAAAGCCGTCGTGATGCACCACTGCAATGCCGGCGAACTTCGCGCCGGACGCAGCTATCAGGTCTGCCCATTCATCGGGGTCGAATTTCTCTGCCTTGAACAGCGGTATAAAATCCTTGTTGCCGAACTTCGAGGGGTCGCCGTAGGTTTTGACATGATGTTTGTAAACCGAGTCATTCTTGTCGTACATCCGCTTGGCGTACCATTCAGTGCGGTAGGCCGGCACGCTGTAAAGGCCCCAGTGGGCGTAGATGCCGAACTTCGCATCTAACAGCCACC
>JAUWKC010000010.1 GCA_030607345.1 Planctomycetota bacterium
ATAAAGCGATGTTGAAAATAATCGGCAAGGCCAGGGCGAAAAACATCGGCGTCGGCGTTCACAATCTGCCGCGAATAGAGCAGGATATTCGTTACGCCAAGGCCGGCCTGAATCTGATATTACGTCTTATCGACAGGACGTTATTCAGAAGGGCGCTTCAGGAAGATTTAAACAAACTGCGGCAGGCACTTGGTGATGACGGACCTGCGAAAGATTTGGGCGACGTTGTGGCGTGCCCGGCGAGTTTCAGAGAGAGCTGAAGTTGAAAGTCGTCATCGCGGCCGCTTACAATAGTGTGGCTATGCAATAACTTGTTTTAGGAACAATCATGGAATTAGCTAAACGTTTGTCGAAACTTGGAACTGAGACCGCATTTGCCGTTTCCGCCGAGGCGGCAAAACATGTTGAGGCAGGTAATACAGTCTATCCTTTCCATCTCGGAGATATGAATATCAAGACTCCGGACAATATCATCGAAGCCACGTACAAAGCGATGAAAGACGGCAAGACGGGATATTGCCCGAATTACGGTATTCCAAAGCTGAGGGAAGTGCTTGCCGAGGACATCAACCAAAGCCACGGCACCGATTACACGATTGATAACGTAGCCATTCAGCCGGGCGGCAAGCCGACGATAAGCAAGTTTTTTATGGCTATGATGAATGCCGGCGAGGAGGTCCTTTATCCGAACCCGGGCTACCCTATTTTTGAGTCACAAATTGAGTTTCAAGGTGGTATTGCCCTGCCCTATAGTTATCACGAAGGAAAGGACAACTTCGAGCTGGATATAGATGAGATAGAGAAGAAGATTACTCCGCACACGAAGTTAATCGTGGTAAACGACCTTCAGAATCCCACGGGCGCCGAGGCATCGCTGGAGGAACTGGAGGCACTGGCTGATTTGATTAAGCGGCACGACCTTTTTGTGCTCTGTGATGAAGCCTATTTTGATATTCGCTACGAAGGCAAATCGCTTTCACTGGCGGCTTTGCCGGGAATGAAGCAAAGATGTCTGCTGTTATACACGTTCTCAAAGAAATTCGCCATGACCGGCTGGCGGCTCGGTGCTACTATAGGTCCCAAAGAGGTGATTGACGTAATAGCAAAGCTTAATGTCAATGATGAATCCTGCTCCAATCATTTTATTCAATACGGCGCACTGGAGGCGCTGACCGGCGACCAATCCGGAGCAAGAGAAATTGTCAATACACTCCGGGCCCGACGAGACACGACTGTTTCAATGCTGAATTCCATTGATGGCGTCAGATGTTATAAGCCTGACGCCACTTTTTATCTTTTCCCGAACGTAACGGATGTAATGCGATGTAAAGGTTTCGATGACTATGGGCGGTTTCGCAAGGCTGCGCTGCAGGAAACGGGCGTTTCTTTCTGCACCCGGCTGCATTTCGGCAGGCCCTTGCCGGGAGAGTCGCAGTTATATATCCGCTTTGCCTACTCAGGGATAGATGTGGATGATATCAAAGAGGGGCTAACCGGGTTCAAACAATGGCTCGAAAGTTAGAACGGGATACCTTGCGGTTACACCGGTTCAAAACGTTATTTCCGAAGCGAGCAAGAATATGGTTTTCAGAACGACGGTCGGCACAAGTGACAGATTAGCGTCTATTTGGAAGATGTTGGAGAATGGATATTAAACAACTTCAATCTGCGGCACGCCGAATGCGGGCCTTTGATGTTCTGGCAATACATTGTGCCGGGTCCGGTCATCCGGGCGGTACGCTTTCTATTATGGACATAGCTGCCGCACTTTATCTTGAGGTAATGAAACACGACCCCCATAACCCCGACTGGCAGCGGCGTGACCGGTGCATATGGTCGGCAGGTCATAAAGCCCCCGCTCTGTACGTGGCGTTGGCGGCAGCCGGCTATTGCAGGATGGAGGACGTGATTACGGGGCTGAGAAAACTGGATAGTCCCTTCGAGGGTCATCCCCATTGGCTCAGACTGCCGGGTATTGAAGTCTCAAGCGGTTCGCTGGGACAGGGACTTGGCTTTGCCGTTGGGCAGGCACTCGACGCCAAAGAACGCAATCTTGGTTACACCACTTACTGCATCCTCGGCGACGGCGAGCACGATGAGGGCAGTGTGTGGGAAGCAATTATGGCTGCCGGCAACTTCAAGCTGGACAACCTCGTGGCCATAGTCGACAAGAACGGTCTGCAGATTGACGGTCCTACCAAAGAAGTTATGGATATTGACCCTCTCGGCGAAAGGTATAAGGCCTTCAATTGGTACGTTATCACCATCGACGGCCATGATATGAAGCAAATCCTTGATGCCTTCAGTCAGGCCCGGAAGAACAAAGGCAAACCGACATGCATCATAGCACAAACGGTGAAAGGCAAGGGCGTCTCGTTTATGGAGAACCAGGTGGGCTGGCACGGCAAAGCAACTAAGGGCCGGGAGCAGCTCAACCAGGCCCTGGCAGATATCGGCGCCGAAGAAGTCACTAAAGAGTTTGTTGACAGGATGCTGACTCTTTCTGAGCAAAAGCAAAAGAATAACGAAGTAAAAGTCAATGACTTGCTTGCAAAGTTCTCACGCGAGTACTGGTGGAACAGCGAAAAGCAGATGAAGGTGGAAATGGAGCCCACTCGCTTCGGATTCGGTCATGCACTTGATGAGATTGGTGATGATGAGCGCTTGTGCACCCTGCATGCCGACATTTCCGGAAGCATAAAGATTGCCGATTTTGAGGCAAAGCACCCCGAACGAAAATCACGTGTGTACAGCATAGGCATTGCTGAACAGAATATGGTTAGTGTGGCCTGCGGCCTGGCCCGAAACGGACGAATTCCCATAGGCGGAACCTACGGAGTTTTCGCATCCGGGCGATGTTGGGACCAATTACGCACAACAGCCTGTTACAGCAATCTCAACATCAAAATAGCAGGTGCCCACGGCGGTGTATCAGTCGGTCCGGACGGGGCTACACATCAGGGGCTGGAAGAAATAGCCCTGATAAACATTTTGCCTAATATGCATCTGGCAGTTCCTGCCGACTCAGTAGAAACCCAGAAAGCTGCCAAAGCCATCATTCTTGATGTCGTTGGTCCGGGTTATATTCGCTACGCCCGCGAGGCCACACCAATTGTGACGACCGACGATACGCCGTACGAGTGGGGCATCGCGAACGTCATACGATACCGTGGTCCGAAACCCAGGTTTATCGACGCTTTCGAAACAGTGCTCTCGACGCAATATCAAAACGAGAATGAGAACATCGCTATTATTGGGTGTGGGCCTATGGTGCCCGAGGCCATGCGAGCGGGGTATATTCTTAAAGCGGAATACGGCCTGGAAACGCGAATCATCAACATGCACACCATCAAGCCGCTTGACCGTGCCGTTATCAAAGCCGCTGTCAAAGACATCGGTGTGCTCATCACCGTCGAGGAGCACCAGACGGGGGGTTTCGGCTCTATAATCGCCGCCGCTGCCTGCGCTGAAAAGGATTTCAACACCCCCCTTAAGATAGATATGATTGGTGTTGACGACCGATTTGGCCAATCGGCGCCGCCCGGGCAGCTTCTGAAAAAATTCGGCTTAACCGCGGAGCACATCGCCCGGCGTGCCCTGGTCCTGGCGGAAGAAAGCCGTGCGGCGAGCTGGCAGCATAGCGAATGAAACCAGGAGAACAGAAGGGTGCGGGAAAGCTAAAGTCATTGTCTGAGACTCGAAATTGAGAAGGTACAAGCTGATTATATGTCTGCACAAAGGGCAAAAGCGTTTACTTTGATTGAAGTTCTGGTGGTGATTTCAATTGTCGCTTTGCTGATGGCGATACTGATGCCGGCGCTGGCGGCGGCGAGGTCACAGGCCCGGGAAGTGGTGTGCAGCAGCAACGTTCGCCAGCTTGTTTTGGCAAACACCGGATATGCGACTGAAAATCGTGGTTTTTATGTCCCTGCGGCCAGTGATATGTGGAACAATTCAGGCCATCATCGCTGGCACGGGATAAGGGACGCTTTGGATGAGCCGTTTGACCCGCGTAAAGGTCCACTCGTGAGCTACCTTAGCGACGGCCGGGTTAAGAGATGTCCGGCTGCGACGGATTTGGTAACAGGTCAGAGCTGGAGCGTGAACTTCGAGCAGGGTTGCGGCGGATACGGGTACAATATGGTCTATCTTGGCAGCCGACTCTGGCAGGAAGGTTACAGTTGGAGCAACACCGAAGCCTACACGAAGACGACAAGTATGTCGGAGGTCGCCAGGCCGGGTGAGACCCTGATGTTTGCGGACACCGCGTTCTATCAGCACAGCAGGTACCTGATAGAATATTCCTTTGCTGTGCCGCGCTACTGGGTTTCAAACGGGCGCATCCTGCGCCATTCGGCGCCGTCACCCAGCATTCATTTTCGCCACAGGGCCCGGGCGAACATCGGCTGGGCGGACGGACACACGGAAATTCGGTCAATAGCGGATTTTGCCGGCGACAATGAATTCTATAACGAACGTGCCGCAATGAGGTTGGGCTGGTTCGAGCCGGTGGATAATTCGCTTTTTGATTTAGAATAGAGCCCGAACAATGGTTCACATCGGCCGTACCGCAGGCAGGCAACTCAGGCCAAATGACACACAGGTAGTGCAGCGGCAATATTGTATTTGAAACAGCGGCCAATCGTGTATACACTCTGCGGCGTGGATACCGCCAGAGCCAAAAAAGACAGCAATTCGATGAGGCAGCGCCGGCGTCTTGTTCTGCAAGGTCTGAATCATCTTCTCTGGCCTGCCGTCTGTGCAAACTGCCGGCAGAACATCTCCGAGACGGACAACCATCTGTGCGGCAGATGTTGGGCGGAGCTTCTGGAAAATTGCGGAGGCCACTACTGCAAAAGGTGCGGACGCGACGCGAGCGAATACGGTGTCGTGGCAGGTGTATGCCCTGATTGTCAGGGCAAAGATTTCCGGTTTGACCAAATCGCACGAGCCGGCGTATATTCACAGAGTCTGCGGCAGATGATACTTTTCTTCAAGAAAGGCCGGACGGAGCTGGACTCTGTTTTGAGCTTTTTAGCCAATTCGGCGCTTGAAGGCGCCGGGTTTTACAACGAAATAGAATTATTTGTCCCCGTACCGCTTCACTGGTCGAGGCGGCTGGTGCGGGGGTATAACCAGGCCCTGATAATCGCCAGGAGATTGAATCACCACAAAGCAGATGTCAGCACGGAGCTTGTGAGGATTCGGCGGACGAGGGCACAACCGACGATGACCAGTCCGGCAGCCCGCGCCAGAAATGTTGCAGGGGCTTTTTCGGTGCGGCGAGGACACCCGTTTGCCGGGCGGAATGTCTGTCTTGTTGATGATATAAAAACAAGCGGTGCTACGCTGAACGAGTGCGCCAAAACGTTGAAGCAAGCCGAGGCGTCGAAGGTCTTTGCGCTGGTACTGGCTGTTGCCGGACAGAAATCAGGGTGAAGATTCCCCGGGGGTGTGAAGCAAGGATACAGACGCCAAAATGCGGTTGGGTCAGCTTTTAGCCAGGTTTATCCTTCGGAGCTTGTGTTCGGCAAACGCCCTTTGGAGCCAGTCAAAAATGGCGGTTTTGTACTCGTAGTCCTCGAGGTCGCGCAGGTCGTTTGGGTCGAGCGGGCCCACACCGCCTAAGACTTTCCCGAAAGAGTCGCTCTCGACAGCGTAGATTGTGCCGTTTTCGTGCTGCCAGAACCCTTTTATCGAACTCACAGGTTCTCCTGAACCGGTCTTTGCGGACCGGTTCTCCGGATGTGTGGTCTCACAATCACATAGGTCTTCGTTTTACCCGTCCTTAGCAAGACGCCCCCACTTTGCGGTTCTATTATTAATATTGCAATAGAACGGCCTCCTGTCAAGCGGGATTTTGGTATTGGCCCAGTTAATTGGCCTGCACAGGGGGCAGCCGGGCATGCAAAAAATTTTGAAAAAAACTTTATTTTTGTCTTGCAGCCTTTACATCTGTAGAGCAAACTTGACACAATTAAAGAAAAAGGAGACTATATGGCAAAGAGACATTATGAGCTTACAGAGGCAGAATGGGCGATATTCGAGGCTGTATGGGAGAACGAACCCTGCGCAGCGCCGACAGTCCAGGAGGCCCTCGCCGGCAGCAAGAACTGGAGCTACAGCACGGTCAAGACGATTATGGACCGAATGGTCCCCAAGAGGCTGCTCAAGACCAAAAGGATTCGCAATCTTATTCTGTATCGCTCGGCTATAACCAGGCAGCAGGCGCAAAAGGGCGAGATTATGCGCACCGTCAAGAGGGCATTCAACGGGGCGCTTACTCCGATGATGCAGTTTCTGCTGGACAGCAACGACCTGTCGAAGGACGACCTGGCTGAGCTGGAGGCGCTGATTAAGAAAAAACGCAGCAAGACGAACGCGCGGAGAAAACATTAGCTCTGCTGTAAGAAGCCAACCAGGGCAATGGCTTAGTATCGGGAGGCTAAATCATGAACTTGATGTTCGAACAGGTCAATGCGATGGGAGAGGTACTCGTGCGGTTTACGGTGCCGATGCTGGTCCAGTCCAGCGTCCTTATGATAATGCTGCTTCTGGCGGATTTCGTATTGCGTAAGAAGGTGCGGGCGGTTTTTCGGTACTGGCTGTGGATGCTGGTACTTGTGAAACTTGTCCTGCCCAGCTCGATGTCGTCGCCGGTAAGTGTCGGACGCGTAATAGGCGACAAGCTGCGATATGTCAGTGCGGAGCAGTTAAGAACGGCTGAAAATTCCACGCTGAAGGCCGAACCGCTGGAAAACGCGGCACCGGTCCGTCTATCTGCTGTCGAAAGATTCGGTGAAGTAACGGTTGCTGCGCCACCTCCAGAAAATGTTGCACGAGGTACGGCCGAGCACTTGCAGCCACCTACGACAGCGATAGAAGTGGCTGCAGAGACCGCCACGCTGAGCTGGCAGGGGCTTGTATTTCTTGTTTGGCTGGCCGTCGTCGTTGCTATGGGGCTGCTGCTGTTGCAGCGGGCGTTTTTTGTGCGGCAGCTTGTGGCACAAGCCAGGCAGGCGAAGGGACTTTTGGTCGATTCACTGGAGTTTTGCCGACGGCAGATGGGTGTAAGAACGAAGGTTGAGTTGAAGGTTTCGTCGAGCGCGACAAGTCCTGCGGTTTGCGGGCTGTTTCGGCCGGTAATCCTGCTGCCGGCTAATCTGGCGCCGAGTCTGGGCTCGCGGCACCTGCGGGCGGTTCTGATGCATGAGCTTGCACACATCAAGCGAGGGGATTTGTGGGTGAACCTGCTTCAGACGTTGCTGCAGATTGTTTATTTCTACAATCCCCTCTTGTGGGTGGCCAACGTGCTAATCCGGCGGGTACGTGAGCAAGCCGTGAATGAGACGGTGCTCGTGGCAATGGGCGAAAAGGCCCGCTGGTATCCGGAGACGCTGGTCAGCGTGGCAAAGCTGGCATTTGAAAGACCGGTCCTGAGCTTAAGGCTGATAGGCGTTGTGGAATCGAAGAGTGCGCTTAAAGGTCGAATCAAGCGTATTCTCAATCGACCGATTCCGAAAAGTGCGAAGCTCGGCATTGTGGGACTGGTTGCAACGCTGATTCTGGGGGCGGTAGTACTACCGATGGCTAAGCCTGCAAGGCAGTTAGCTTCCAGCGTTTTGTCGGGTCCACTGGATATTCGTCTGACCGGTGTTCGTCCCGACGGAAGCGATGAGATATACGATGCCGACGGAAAGCTGATTACCCAACGTAGTTTTGCCAACATTGCAAAGTACTGGCCGCAGGAATACCAGTATCGAACCTTTATATTCGAACTGCCGAGAGCCGACGATTATGTCTTGTTTAAGCCGCCTTTTGTAAAAATCAAACAGCCAGGTGGAGGACCATCACTTAGTGCGGGGGGCAGTGTGCGGGTTCACAAATTGAATGGGAATCTCATTTACACTGTGGGGACGACGATTCCCCGAAAACATAATGGGATATTTAGCACTTCAGTGGACCAGGTTGATGTTATTCTGCAATATTACAATAGGAGTCGCGAATCAGCGAATTGTGTTTTTCAGGGTCCTTTTGAAGCAGGACAAACTTATAAAGCCGGGGAGCAAGACGAATACACGCTGACTGCCGTCGAAAACAGGCTGAATTTCGGTAACACTCCGACGGCAGTTTTTAAAGTCAGCAGCAAAAAACGATTCGATGTTGAAAGCGTATTATTTTATGATATTTCCGGTGTTCCACATTTACCTGACAATCGAGGCGGCGGCAGCGGACCGGATGGTTCCAATTACAACTATTACATCCAGGGTTTCACTACTGATGGAATAGAATGCGTTACCGTTGGCCAAGAACCGTATGAAGCAAAATTCAAGAATGTGGTGGTATCTTACCCTGACAGGCCGAAGCTTAAACGGATGCCGTTTCTTGAACAGATGCGTGAGAGACTTGGATTGGAGGGACTTTCGGATGAGAAGCTACTGCAGTACAAATACAAGAGCCCATCCGAAGCGCTAAAAGTAATTGACATTGTGCGCGGGCACTGGCCTGTTCGGCGGGTTTTTGACGCTATTATGTATAGTAAGCCGAGGATTAAAATTTCAAATCTGGATGAGCAGAGTCAAAAAAAGATTCGTTCAGCCGCAAACAGGTGGAGCAAAGCAGGAGATTTTCGTATCCGCTCGATGGGCATACGCATGGGACTTGCGGGCGGCTGGAGCGAATTTTCGGATAGGGCACTTAGCGCTCTGAATTGGAACGTTGAAGCATACGAACGGGTATGGCCGGGTTATTCCCGTTATGTGCAGGAGGCAAAAGAAGATATCGCCAGAGAACTGCGGAGGTATCCCGGCGACCTCGACCCCAAACGTGTTAATCAAATCAGAGACATCATCCTCAGAGAACAAAATGAAAGAATTGTTACGCCCTTGACACGTTTTCTTGGTCAGACACAAGATGAGAGGGCATATGCAGTTTGCCGGGAGCTTGCGGAGGATGAACGTCCGTGGATATGGTGGCACGCTGTGAGGACACTTTTTAATATGTATACAGAACGTCTAAGGCCTTTCGGGGAACAGCCGGACGAAATGATAAAACGGATGATACTGGTGAAAAAAACGAGCGGAAGTAGTTCGCATCTATTGACGGTCAGCAGTAGCGGTAAGGATTACAAGACGCTGGAGAAAGAGGCCTATTCGATGCTTCCGGGGATGTTTAACGCCAGGGTTGCGTCGATGAGCAGCAGGGTTTGTTATGATGTTCATCAATTGATTGCCGGGAATCTTGAAAGAGAAAAAGCCACGAAGATAATGGTGGAATTTCTTCGGGAGATTTCACACAAGCAGATGCAGCAGGCCTGGTCCAGCGACAATTATTTCTTTGGTCTTTGTTGTTCGATGACTTTTTACATTGCCCGGGACTTAAACGTCTGGTATGGGATAAATATCGGCGGCGTTGGAACTGACGAAGATGAGGAAGGAATCCCCTACAATATCCTTGAACTGAGACAGCTCATCGGCGAGACACTCAAGTGGCACAACCAGAATCCGGAACTCAAGCCGGTAAAGTTGACCGTTGCCGGTCGTGTCCTTGACACCTCCGGTCATGGCATTGAAGGCGCGGTCCTTAGTTTCACGAAGCCGGAGTACATTGTTGACGAGAAAGGCCACAGGACTCAGCAAAGAGTCGGTGTCGGTGCGTGTGCGACAGATGTTAGCGGCTATTTCAATTTCATCCCTCCCCAAGACAGGGGCTCCTATTATGTGGACGTATCCGCTGCCGGGTATGCTCACAGAAAAGACCTCTACGTTCAGCAACTCACAGACGGCCGATATCGCGTTTCCGAAGACAATATAATCGAGATGCAACGGCCCGGTACCATTTCTGCCAGAATCCTTGCGAAGGACGGCGTGCCTTTGCCGAACACAAAGCTGAGGTTTTTCTCCAGCAACCAGGCGTACTCATCAGGTTCACGGAGAGAACCTGAGACAGACGATCTGGGTCGAGTTGTCTTAGAGAATGTTCCCCCTGGCTATCATGTCTTGTCATACCACGACAGGAAAAGTGTCAGGGTCGAGAGCCGTTGGCGTAGTGAATACGGAGGGCTTTGCGGCGCAAAGGTGCTGTATCTCAATGAAGGCCAGGACCTTAACAACGTCGTTTTGGACCTGTCTAGGTCAACGTGTGCGTTGGAACTTGAGATTGCTGATGCCGCAGATGACCCGGTCAAGGCCGCGACAATATGGCTGCAGGTAAAGATACCCTCCGGACAATACAAATTCGGCGACATATTCAATGTCTATCACACAAGCCAGGACGGGCGCTATCATTTTGACAATCTGCCACCTATGGACGGCTACATCTTGGTAAATGCACCGGGTCTTGGGTTTAGTGAGAAAGCTGAAGTCTCCCTAACACAAGGCAAAGCAACATACGTCAAAGTAAGATACAAGGACAAAGCACCGCCTAAACACAATCACGACAAGCCTGCTCAGCAGGTTGGTGCTGCCAATCACGGTAACTTCTGTGCAAAGTTGACTGACGGCGTGACGGTTGAATTGGTTGGGATTTGTGAGCATCCGAGCCAGGGTAAACAGTGGTGGCGGCCGGATGGGAGTATCTTGCGTGCAAAGCCCTATGAAAAAAGCCCCTGGACTCTTGAGGGGTCGCTTTATGCGTATGAATTCGTTTATCGAGTTACCGGCGGCGAAGGTGTGTTGACTAAGTTTGCATACGGCAAGCCGTTCACTGCGGGTGGGGGGCCGAGGCGTCTGTCGGAACAAGCCAACCAGAAAATCAATTACCGCGACCCTGAAAGTCTATATAACTATGTAGCAACAAGTAACGAATATTCCAAAGACACCGACCTGACAATTTTTATTGGCAACGAGTCGCAGTGGCAGACAGTCACCGCCATGGAGTCGCCCCACGAAGTGGGGATGATAGGAGGTATCAATAATGTCATAATAACAGCGCCGGTCGAAAAAGACGGCAAAACCTGTGTCGATGTGGTTGCATCCCGGACAGAGAAACAAAGCCGTGTGGTCGCTATTGATAAGGACGGAAAGCAACACATAGGCCCAGGCTGGGAATCAACCGCCAAACTGGACAGGACTGATGTAACATCGATAAGAGCAGAGTTTCCCATGCCCTTAAAGCGTATCAAGTCCATAGAATACCAGACTCAAAGATTCATCCCTGTAATCTTCAAAAACGTCTCCCTCAAACCGGGGGTAAAGAGCGATGTGAAAGTGGAAATTGAATATAGACAGGCCAAGGCCAAAGTGACGAGGACAAAATACAACCTGAAGTTGCTCCATACAAAGGTTATTGAATTTAAGTTGGACAGCGCCAGGTATCCGACTGAGGAAGAAGGTTTGTGTGCGCTCACTGAGCAGCCAAGCGACGTACTGAATTATCCGCGGGGCGGTTATGTGAAGGGGGCCGATGTACTCAAAGATGCGTGGGGTAACGAGTTCTACTATGAACGTTACCCGGAGAAAGGAGGCGACTTTAGAATAGTAAGCTGGGGCGCCGACGGGGAAAAAGGCGGCCAAGGCTATGACCAGGATTTATACAGCACCGAGGTGTTGAAGCAAGATTCGGATGTCGGTTTGTCAAAAACGCAAAGCCCGTTGCACCTTGCGGTCCTGGGAGGGCACCAGGAAACGGCACAGATGCTCTTATCCCAGGGCTTTGATATAAACGCCGAAGATTCAGAAGGTAATACGCCACTTCACATCGCCGCGGCGAACGGCCATATTCAGACGGCGGAGTTTCTTATCAACAAAGGTGCGAATGTAAACGCGGTGAATAACAAAGGCCAAACGCCTCTACATTTAGCCGCCCAAAACGGACATAAAGCAACAGCGGAGCTCCTAATCAGGAGTGGGGCCGGCAAGCAGATACAGGCGGGCGGCGGAGACCAGGGAAAAGAGAGAGAGGTTTTTCTGCCGAATGTTGACGAAGAACCGATGATGCTGGACCTCGCGTCAGGCGAGCTTGTCAAGGTCCCGCAGGCCGACACGAACCCTCAACAGATATGGTCGGCGATTGAGAAACTGGGCAAGGGTGACCTGGTTTACGACTCCAAATCTTTGGTTCGTGTGCGGTCAGCGACGGCGGACGTGCCTTTGGGGACGGTGACAGGTAATTTCAAATGGTACAAAATAGGTCAGGTGCTGCCCGAAGAAATCACGGTCACAACAAAGGAAGGCAGGCACTACCGGGTTGTTATAGAGCAGGCCGACGACAAGGGCTGCAAGTTGAGGTGGCGGTACGCAGGGACCGGCCAGGAGCCTCAGAAGCGGCAGGTCCGGGAAGGCTTGCAGGGTCTTATTGATGCGGCCGAGCCTGGAAGCGTCGTCACGCTGCCGGCGGGCGTTTACACCGAGCCGATTACGATTGACAAGCCGCTAATACTTAGAGGTGAGTCAGTCGAAAACTGTGTCTTTCAGGTCACCAGTAACGAGCCGGCGATTTTCGTCAAGGCAGGCCAGAAAGGCAAGGTGGTAATCGAAGATATAACGGTCAAGTGGCAGTTGGCGACCAGTGAGCGGAGCGAAACACCTTTCGCCGTGGCAGTCCGGGACTGTGAGGCGCAGGTGAGAAACTGCCGCTTCTATCCCCTGGGAAACTTCAAGAGATGCCCCGTGGCAATAAAATCGCTCGGTTTCTCAAAGCTTCGGATTGAGTCCTGCCTCTTTGAGGGGTTTGAGTACACGGTCTGTTTCGGCGAGGGAAGCGAAGGCTCGATAGCCGACAGCGTTGTCACAGGGTCGGGCCATCAGGGAATCTCGCTTTACTCCGGTGCTACGGCTGAGATTACCGGGAACGTCGTCTGCAACTCGAGATACCACGGCGTGCGCAGTACCGGCGGTACGCTTCACATGCGTGACAACCTTGTGATGAATAATGCCAACCGGGGCGTTTACTTAGGCAACAAGACCACACACGGCGTGGTTGAGAACAACGTGATAATGGGCAGCGGCCTTGTGGGCGTAAGCGGTTTTGCGCAAACGGACGTGAAGGTACAGAACAACCTTATTATGGATTGCGGTGAGGTGGGCGTTGGCCTGCAGCCGAGCTGCCGCCTTGTGCTGGAAAAGAACGTGATAATGAATAATCCGAAGGGAGTGGTGGTTTTCATAAAGGATTCATCGAGCGCGTATAGGGCGCTGGTTAGGGACAATGCTTACTGGAACAACGGCGTGGATACGGAGAATTGCCGGAAAGGGGCAGGGTCGCTGGACCTCGACCCGGGCCTTCTGTTACCCGAGGCCGGAGACTTCGGTATTACCAATGAGGAGGTCCTGCAAAAAGGACACGGCCTAAGCGACCCGGCGGTCTTCCAATCATTGTGGCAAAAATCCAAAGTGTTCCTTGAGCAACGCCAGATGAGCCTGAAACCAGGAAAATCGACCAAAGCAGATGTCCCAGGTGAGGACGAAAGGCCCAGCCTCGGCAGTAAGCTGGCGTTTCGGGTCGTGCCGAAGGTGGGGGCGGACAGGCAGCCGTCTCTGACGGAAACCGAGTTCACCCGATACTGTGAGCTTCTGGAATCCGTTGGGCCGGAAGCGGGTGACGAGAATTATCG
>JAUWKC010000265.1 GCA_030607345.1 Planctomycetota bacterium
ACCCTGAGCTGACCTGCTCGATGCCGCCGGCGGTCACCGCAAGCACCGGCCTGGACGCCCTCACGCAGCTTATGGAAGCGTATGTCTCCAATAAGGCAAATCCCCTGACCGACGGCCTCTGCAGAGAAGGTCTGTTCCGGGCGGCGCGCTCCCTGCAAAAAGCATACGCCGACGGCGCCGACAGACAGGCGCGCGAAGATATGTCACTCGCAAGTCTGTTCGGCGGCCTGGCACTTGCCAACGCGAAATTAGGTGCCGTGCACGGCTTTGCCGGGCCTTTGGGCGGTATGTTCGCCGCAGCGCACGGAGCGCTCTGCGCGCGGCTTTTGCCTTACGTTATGGAGACCAACATACAGGCACTTCAAAACCGAGCCGCCGATTCACCGGCTTTGGCACGGTACGACGAAATAGCTCGAATCCTGACCGGAAATGCTCAGGCGCGAGCGGCCGAAGGGCTCGAATGGGTCCGGCAGCTTTGCGCAAAGCTCAACGTGCCGTCGCTTGCCGAGCTGGGACTGAAACAGCAGGCCGTGCCGGCGGTGGTGGCGAAGGCGCAAAAGTCAAGCAGTATGAAGGGCAACCCCGTTGAATTGACGCAGGAAGAATTAACCGCAATCCTCAGAAAAAGCCTCTAAGAAAATTGCCGCGGTCCCATACCGAGTTTCGCCAGTGGTTATTTCCTGGGCAGTTGCTCGAGCTCGGCTCTTAGTTTTGGCAGGCCCTGCGGATACTTTTCGCGAAGAAACTCGACCAGTTTTTCACGCACCTCGCAGCGCAAAGACCACGCCTTTGAGGCATCCTCGGCGCTCATAAGGGCCCTAAGTTCAATCGTCCGCTCGGAGGTGTTGGTAACCTGCAGCACGCAGACTTTGCCGTCCCAGAGTTCCGAATCCTTCAAAATACGCTGGAGCTGCTCTCTTATAACCTCAACGGCCACCGTGTAATCGACGTAGATATATACCGTGCCCAGCAGTTCGGACGTTCGGCGCGTCCAGTTCTGGAAGGGCTTTTCAATGAAGTAGCTGATAGGCACAATAAGCCGTCTCAAGTCCCAGATTTTTACTACAACGTAGCTCAGCGTTATCTCTTCGATACGTCCCCATTCGTTTTCCACTATCACCACGTCGTCTACGCGGATGGGCTGCGTAAAGGCTATCTGCAGCCCGGCTATGAAGGTGCCTATCGTTCTCTGTGCGGCCATACCCACGACGATACCGATAATGCCTGCCGATGCCAGAATCGTCGTGCCAAGCTGTCGGACTCTCTCAAAGGTCATCACCATCGTTCCCAGTGCCAGGACGCCCACAATCACTATTGCAATCCGCTTGAGCACCCGCAATTGCGTATGGATTTTCCTGGCAGCCAGGTTGTCTTTTTGGCCCACGTCAAAGCGTTCGATGACGTAGTCATCCAGAACATACGTAAGTTTAATCAGCAGCCACGAGACGCACCCTATCAGCATCAGACTCACGATGTGCCCGGCAGTGCCCTCCAAGCCCTCGGACAACTGTAGGGCCGGAAGCATGAAAAGAACAACCGCCCAGATGACCGCCCACTGCAGGGGACCAAAGCAATGCCTGACCAGCGAGTCGTCGAGTATGTTCTTTGTGCGCCTGGTAAGTGCTGCAAGTATGGCCCGGACCGCATGGTGATTGACCAAACCGACCAGCATCGCCGCAGCCAGAAGCCACGCAAGCCTTCGCCAGTTTTCCAGAATTACCGCTATAATCATTTTCCCGCAAACGCCTCAACCATCAGATATCGACAAAGTTAATCCCGCGCACCCATCACCGCGTTCAGCATATACAGATAGTCGGACAGCAGCCGGGTAATCAGGAATTTCCGCCTGACGGTCTCTCGACCGTTTTGGCCCAGATGCTTGCCTTCGTCGGGGTTCTTAAGCAGATGCACAATCCTGTCGGCGAAACCCTGCGTGTCATCGGGCTCCAGAAGAAAACCGTTCTTGCCGTCCTCGATTTGAATGGGTATGCCGCCGACGTTCGAAGCAACTACCGCTGTGCCTTTCCAGAGGGCTTCGGTAACCGCGAGGCAGAAACCCTCCCGTGTGGATTTTTGAATTATCACGTCGGAGAATTTCTGTATGGCGTTGACAAGAAGCTCCCGGTTGCCGACAACAAATATGATATCGCCGCTCTTAAGGAACCTTCCTGCTTTGTGCCTGACCTTATTGAATATCCTCAGGCCTTCCGGGTCGTCACTGGCGACGTTGTAGCAAAAAACCAGCCTGCAGTCGGCCTGTTCTTTGACGCGCTTAAATATGTCTATAACCCCTTCCGGGTCTTTCCAGGGGTCAAGCCTCGATACTTGCGTTATCACGGGTTTGTCCGTCGGAATCCCGACCTTTTTAATCTGCTCGAGCATAGTCCTTTCGTCTATCGGGGTGTTCTTCGGGCTGAGCGGATTAATTGCCGGAAACATCAACCTTTGGTCCACCGGCAGGTCGTCTTTGAAGTATTTCTCGCTGGATACCGCAATCTGGTCGTATTTCAGCAAGTAGCCCGTCAGGAAATCCCACAGTTCCTTATGCGGCTCGGTCAGGTCAATATGGCACCGCCAAATCCACGGCTGGGTCTTTCTGTACGAGCGTATAAGCGATAACGGCTGCGGGTCGTGCACTATCACATAGTCATGATGCAGATGCGTGAACTTGGAGAAATTATCGTTGACCCGAAGGTACAGCTCCTTCTTTTTTTCCGTCAGGTTCAGTTTTCCCCCTTGCAGCGCGTTATGGAAGCTCTTTGTAACCTCGAAGAATTCCTGGCTACCGTGCAGTATTCGCCATCCGGCGTTTATTCCGACGTCGTTCATCAGCAGCACAAGTGGATACAGCATTTCCGCCACCCCGCCGCCCTGATAAGTGGCGTTAATATGCATGACGTGCTTTCCGTAGAGTCCTCTTGCCCTTTTGTAGATTTCCGCAATCTTCTCATCAGGCACGATGTGCCGAAAATGCTCGAGACTTAGCATCTCATCTCCTTACATATTGCCACTCTTAGCCATTAGCCCCAGCAAATCTCTGAAGTTATTTACGGTCTCAAGGTTAAACCTTGCCTTTGAAACGCCGGGCCCTATTTTAATCGAATATGCGTTATCAGGCAAAGCTGAGAACAGGTCCTCGTCGGTATAATCGTCGCCGGCTGCAAGAATA
>JAUWKC010000220.1 GCA_030607345.1 Planctomycetota bacterium
CTTCAAAACTCTTTCTGCTTTCTGCTCGCAGATGCCCGCTCTTTCCGCCGGCTGTTACCACAGACCCTCCCGTTCTAATTACAGGTGACTTGCCGCCGGCGTCTCTGCGCAAACCCGCCCCGTAGCTCAGTCTTATAGCTGACTGCTTTCTGGTCTTTTCACCTTTGTGAACCGCCACGCCTGTTTTCGACTCCCGGACAATTGACCCGGAATCCCTGATAACTCGGCTGCTGCCTGCCTTGGCCGTCTTTTTGACCGCTACCTTGGCCCGGCTCACGACCCTGTCGGTACCATCTGAAGAAGGTCCTGCCTTCCTGTCGATTTTGATTGTCTGTCCGATACGAGAACGCTTCAATGTCGCAATTCGACCTTTACCCGTGGACTTTTCAGTACGTTCAGCGTTGCCGGTTTTTCGGATGTTCACCTTCGCCGCATTCGCCTGGCCCGTACCGCCCGACTCGCCCCTGCCGTCAATAATGACCACCCTACCTAAGCGCGACCGCCTTGCTCTGCCGACGCTGCCGGCGGCATTTGCAGTGCCTTGAGAATTCCCTGAAATCCCGCTCCCAGCATTCCCTGCACCTTGACCGGCGTACGAGCCCCTCATCTCGCCGCCACTTTCCCTCGCCCCGGCAGCAACTCGGCTTGTACCGCCGATTGTCGTGCCGATACGCGATACCTTAGCCGCGCTAATGCCGCTTCTACCGGTATTTGCGCCGGCTCGACTCTGACCTATCACGCCGCCTATACGCGAGGTATTGTTCACGCTCACACGCTTGCTGCTGGCCACCGATACCGATACCGACGGAGCTGGAGCTTTGGCGCTGGAAATGCTCTTCGGCGCCCTGCCGCGATAAACACGGACACTGCTGCCGCTCGATGCCGAAGTAATCCTCGAACGCGCGACGACGCTGTGTACTACTCTGCTGCGACTCGCACGCACCGCCGACTGCCTCGGCGCCGCCCGGCTGACCGTAGGCCGGCTGCGTGTGATGCTCTTGCCGGAACGGCTCCTCTGCAGAACTCTTGGACTCGGCATCGCCCTGGCTGGTCGTATACTCCGCGAAGGAGCAGATAACGTGATGCGAGTTCTGCCGGCGTTGCTCGGCCGGCTCACAGCCGAACGAGAACGGCTGCTTTTCGCCGTCGCCGCCTTAAGCCGACTGCGAGCCACCGGACTCGCGGCCTTGCCTGCGGATTTCTTTGCCGCCGTCGGAGCACTGCACACCATCAGCACAAAGCCCGCCGCCAGAACAGCTAATACTTTTCGGTAATTCAGCCGGAACATGATATGTCTCCTTCCATAAAAACGCTTGTCAAAATACCATTCAACAAATCTTTTAGCCTGCAACTTCACCGAAAAGGCCGCCTCGGCCCTTCGGCTCCACAAATAAGAGGCACCAAAGTGCGGGTCCGGTAACGATAATTAGTGCTACGCCGCTTGTATTGCCACACCTTAAAAAACGCCTTTTTTCCAAAATGCGAAAAGTTGCCCCCTGCTTTCACCGATTTTACGCTTGTGACCCTGTAGGCAAGAAAAACCGAACAATATCATTCAAAGGCTTCGTGTGCCGTACTATGACAACTCGCCAGGTCGATTGAACAAATGGATACCGTAATTTCCGCACATAAACTCATCGGAAGAACACTCAAAGTGCTCGAAGCAGTTGCAGAGCAGGCCGACGAAGCAATCGTCGTGCTCGACCCCGCCGGAACCGTCAGGTTCGCCAATCACGCCTGGGCGATGATTCACGGATACGATAACACCGCTGAACTGCTGGGCAAACGTATCGACATCTTTCATACCGACCACGACCTGCGAGCCGACGTGTTCCCGTTCCTCGAAGAGACCAAACGCAGAGGACAGCTCACGGGAACCATAAGACACGTTCGCCAGGACGGGTCAACATTCTCGGCAGAAACAAAAATGGTCGCCGTCCGCAACGAGCAGGCGGAAACCATCGGCCTTGTACTTTTTGCCGTGGATGTTACCAGGCAGAACCAGGTCGAGCAGGAACTCAAACAGCAGTGCGACCGGCTCAGCCGACAGGCTACGCAGTTGCGCTGCGAATTGACCGCGGCAGGTCATAAACTCAGGCACGAAACAGACGAGCGCCGCCGCGCCGAGGAAAAACTCCGCCAATATCGTGACCGGCTCCAGCACGATATCGACCAGCTCAGCGCCGAATTGATAACAGGAGACCGACAGCAGGACCAGGGCCCCCCGGCTCAGGACCTTTCGGATAAGGCGCTGCTCGAAAGCATCGCCCACGCTCGCAGTTAAAACCACCTCGAAAGAAGACAGCACTTCAGAACTTTAATTGGCGCATTTTACTCCTTCCGGTCGATACTACGGAAGAGTACTTTGAACTTGCACTGACCCGGAAAGAGTATTCTATGCAGCGCGCCGTCAGCCTACTCGGACTGCTCGTAATGATTGTGCTCGCCTGGGCAATGTCAGTTGAGCGCAGGCGGATGAACGTGCGCCTCATCGTCAGCGGCCTGATACTTCAGTTCGCACTAGCGCTGCTTATGCTCCACACTTCTGCAGGCCAAGTGATATTCGCCGCCGCCCGCACAATCGTCAGCCAGCTCGTCGCATTTTCGCAGACAGGAGCAAAATTTGTCTTCGGCGAAAAGTTGGTCTCAGGTCTTGAACCAAACCGCCCCATCCTGGCTTTTTCAGCCCTGCCTGCAATCATCTTTGTCTCTTCCTTAATGGCCGTGCTGTTTCACCTCCGCATCATCCAAAAGGTTGTTGGATTCATGGCCAGAGGGATGGTCTACATTATGGACGTCAGCGGCTCCGAATCGCTTGCCTCCGCCGCCAATGTCTTTGTAGGCATGGCCGAGGCGCCTCTCGTCATCAAGCCATACATCAAAACGATGACGCGCTCGGAGCTGATGGCTATGATGACAGGCGGTATGGCCACTATCTCAGGGGCACTCCTGGCAACATACGCGAGCTTTGGCGCCGACGCCGGACACCTCCTGACCGCTTCGATAATATCTGCGCCCGCGGCTCTGGTCATCGCCAAAATCATGGTCCCGGAAGCAGACCAGTCCCCCACAAAAGGCATTGTCAGGGTCGAAGTCCCCAGGCAGGACTTCAATGTGCTCGACGCCGCCTGCCGCGGCGCTTCCGAAGGTGCGAAACTTGCGCTAAACATCGCCGCCGTGCTGATATGCTTTGTCGCGTTCGTGGCCCTATTCAACTGGGTGCTGGCATTACTGCCCGACATAGCGGACCAGCCGTTGACTCTCGAACGCATGCTCGGCTGGCTTATGGCGCCGCTGGCCTGGGTGATGGGGGTCGAAGCCAAAGACGCAGGCACAGTCGGCATGCTGCTCGGCGAAAAAACCATTCTCAATGAGTTCGTCGCTTATGCCGACCTGGTCAAATACAAGGACGTAATCTCGGCAAGGTCATTCACCATCGCCACCTACGCACTGTGCGGATTCGCAAATTTCGGTTCAATTGCCATCCAGATTGGCGGCTACAGCTTACTTGCGCCGGAACGCAGAAAAGACTTCGCAAAGCTCGGCTTCCGGGCAATGGTCGGCGGCACGCGCGCCGCATTTATGACCGCCGCTATCGCAGGAATACTCATTTAGCTTGCCCCCCCCCACATAGGCAGTTTCAGAAATTCGCCTGTATGTACTTAACGGCGTTGCTGAAGATTGTCATTCCATCGGTATCTGCCGTGCGTTCCTGCCGCGTCCAGTGCGGATGCTGTGTGGGGTGGATGTGTCGTTCCGGATGAGGC
>JAUWKC010000016.1 GCA_030607345.1 Planctomycetota bacterium
TCACAAAATTGCATGTTAAAAAACAACATTGATTCTTAATGATCTTATTTGACGTGAACAAAGAAAAGCAACAACTTTTTATAATTGTTTGTTGTTTTAGTTTTTCCACAAAATGAAATTTCTTTTCTTTTTGTTTGATTTGAAACAAATAAAAAGAAAACATTTCATTTTTATTTGTTTTGTTTTGTTTTTTTTTTGTTGTTGTTTTGTGTGGGGGGGGGGGGTGGGTCTGCCCCCACCCCCCCCGCAACTCAAAATGACCTCTCCTACTGAGAGTTGATGAAACAGTAGAAGTAGTGTATCTTACAGAGGAAACGGACCTTGTCGGTGTCCGAGATGTGAAAAAGAGTTCTCCGCGCAATCTGTTGGTTTGACCCCATTATTCGCCGGCGATTACGGTAAGTAGACAAGACTTGGTTGGCCGTAGAATTCTTCGAACAGTTTGCATTGGACGGAAGTAAGACTTATAATGGAAAAGCAGTTCACGATGTCTCCGAAGAGCCAAAAAGACAAAAGGGGCCGAGTATGAGTAAAAAACCCAGAACAATCCTGTTTGCTGCAGTTGTTTTTCTTCTTTTGGTGCTTATCGTCTGCGTTTTTTGGTTCGGGCGTTCTACAGTTCCTGCCTCACCGCAGACAGTGCTTGACAGCAATTTTGCTGTTGAGGAAGCTGAGGCTCCAAACGAGCCGGAACATCCCCCGTTAGCTGAAGAAGTAATAGAGAATGTTCCGATTGCCGGCGATGTGCCAATGCCGACGGACGACCGCAACCGCTTCGTAGAGCAGCTCCTGGACAAGGGGCTGCCCATTCAACCGAACCTCCGCAAGGTCGCAAAACAGCATATAAAAGACAAGGCGCTGAAAGAGCTGATAGAAGGGCTGGGAGAACCCTGGACGTCATCAACGCCCTGTATTGGTGTGGCCCGCGACGACACGTCCATTTTGTGGCTGACTTACAGCTTCGAATCTAATCTGCGGGTCAAAAAGATTATCCTTGAGGCTCGAAAGAATCCCGAATTGGTGGGCCCGGTTATCTGCGAGGACCTTCTGAAGCGTGCCAGGAACTGGCCCGACACCGCAGAGGCCTATTTAGGCAAGCATCATAAAAAGGGTGGCGACGGTTATGTCGTATCCCAGGATGGAAAGACTATGGGAAACCAGGCCTTCGCCAAATACTGTCAAGACCAGTATGCGATACCGGCAGACCTGTTCATTTTAAGCAATATTGACTACGAAAAGGGCCTCGAGGCGCTCGTCGATTTTGCTTATTGGAAGTACACTGTCGGCATGAAATTTGAGATGACCGCCGATGGTCCGCTTGGCCATTATCAAGTAGACCCAAAAGGCCGCCATGCGGGTAGGCCCGCTCGGTCCCAACTGAATGACGATATGCTCTTCTACGCCGTTGCTATGTATCTTGAAAACAACACCGACCCCAAGTACCAGGAGACCCGCGATGCCCTGCAGAAGATTCTGGATGGCAGGGACGCATTTAAAAAAGTAACCACAGATGCTCCCGACGCCCTTTGGCCTCATCACCATCCTGTTCTTGCCTCGGCCGGTGTAGATACCGCGGCCGAGCCTAAAATGACCCTTTGGCTGGCGAATCTTGACATCGTTGAAGCTCGGCAGTTGTGGAACTCTCGTATGATGAGCGTGTTCATCCCTCTCGTACAAGCACGCCAAAGCTCCACCCCCCAAGACCCAAACAACCAGAGGTACTTTCTCTACGAAATGAACTTCTAAGCCGGGCAACAAGGTGCCTGATTTACGAAATGCGCAAGAGGGCCGCACCTATTAGCCACGACCTTACAGGCTCGGTTTGACAAGCCGCCTTTGCCGTATTGACAATTACTTCTCTGGTCATTGATTTTTCCGTCGAACCGGTAGGGGCCATTATATGCGACTGTCCGTCAAAATTCAAAAAACTTTACATCGCAATTTGGCGGCGGTTAGTTCACCAATAGCGCAACTACCGGGAGCGTGTGCAAGCTGCCGGAGATATCGAATCGTTCAAGCCAATCTCTCACTTCGCTAATAACCTCGTATAGCTCGGACCAATTTCTCGTTGATGATTTTGCTTGACATGGGCGGATATGTGCTGCATATTCCGACAAGTTAAAAAACAGGAACTGGTAAGTTTGCAGCAGTGAAGACGATGGTGAGAAAGAAAAAGGCTAAGAAATAGGAGAAGTTATGAGACGCATCATAGTATGGCAATTGGCGATTGTTTTTATCTTCATAGCAGGGTGTACGGCCGAGTCGGCGACGAAGTCCGGCGGCGCGAAGCCGAGCCTATTGCACCTGAAGGTCGATTTTGCCGCGCCTTCGAGTGAGCAGGACATAACGCCCATTGCGGGTACGGCCAAGGAAGACTGGTTCCACTGGGTGATTCCTGACTGGGATTTCTACCGGAGCGATTTGAAGTGGGAGGATGGTACGTCAACTTATCCGGAATCTGGCCCGGGCATCTCCGGCAGCGGCGTGCATGCCGCAATCACGTGCCACTACGAGGGAATTATGACAATCTATGTGGCCGGAATGAGAAGGTATCTGGCCGGGGGTATTCAGCCTGAAAAGAAACCCATCTACGAGCCCATCTGCAACACGTGGATTGCCGGGTCCGATTTCCCGGATAATCCCACCAGCGATGTTCTGCTGGCTTTGTACGGTCTTGACGCCGGAGAATACAGGCTGGTGAGCTACCACAACAGCTTCAACTGCCGGCGCATCGGCGACGACCCGACGGGCGTGGAATGTTCTGAGACCAGGGAGCCGGAGCCTCCGATGGCCTCGATTAAGGTTTATTCGACCCAGTCTCTACTTACGGAATATTTCAAGCGGACGACTGATGCTTTAATCAAGGGTAGAACGTATGGCACCTCGGAGGAGATAATTATCGTTCCCGGAAAGCAGGGCGCCGGTAACGTCAAACAAACTCTGGAGGCGAAAAAGGTCGTTATCCAGCAGGTGAAAACCGACGCCGAGCTGAAACCGTCGGTCATCGAATTCACCACCGATGGCTCGCCGCTGGTGGTCGTATATGCGGGCGGCTGCTGCAAGAGTGACGACCTGAGGGCCCATCGCAAAGGGGGCTTTGCGGTGCTCAACGCATTCGAACTTATCCAGATAGCCGCCGCGACGGCACAAGAGAAGTGACCGTCCTTCGCCAGACAATGTGACCAGAGACTTTCCACAAATTTTGGCTGATGCGCCGCCGAGGTTTAGCTCGACTTCTACAGGCACGTGGTTTGACAAGCCGCTTTTGCCGTATTGACAATTACTTCTCTGGTCATTGATATTTGCCGGTTAAGATGATATTCTATCGCGGTTGAGTTAAGGAGAACCGTTGTGGAACTATCGTTGGTAATGAGATTGCGAATCGCGTTGGCTTTCGGCGTTGGGGTGCTGTTGATAGGTGTTCTGGCCTGGCCCCTGGTCGAGCCGGCTACACCATTCGAGGCCGTGTCTTTTCAGGGCGGCGGCGTAACGCCCGGCGCCGCGATGGGCACGTTGGCTTTGGCGTTTCTGGCCGGGCTCGCTGCGTATTTTGTCACTTGGCCCTATGGCCGGGAAATCGGGGTGCTGGCGGTACCGGCGGGATTGGCGGTCTGGGCCCTGCGAACCGGCAGCCTGGCTGACATTATCAGGCACAATCCCACCTTCGAGCAGCGTGAAGCGTTATTCTCGGCTCTTAGGTGGGAACCGGCGTTCTGGCTGGCAATCGTCGTGGCGGGTTTTGCAGGGGTAGCCATAGGCCAGGCGTTTGCGCCGCGAAGAATCGCACGCGGTCCCGATGGGGCTGAGTCTCGTGATGAATCCTCCAGGCAAGGCTTCTGTGTGGCGTTTTTTCGGGCTATTCTCGGACCCATCGTGGAGGAGAAAGTCCCTGCCGGGCGGGAAAAAGCGGAATCGGGTAAAACAGTAGAAGCTCAAGAGGAGCCTCTATCTGCCTCGCAAAAGTGGCTAAACGCAGCGATTGCGCTGATGGGCTCGGTTCTAATCGCCCAGTTCTGCATAGGGATACTGGCCCGCGACGTAAGGATGCACGACCGTCAGTTGGGCTACGTTGTAGGCCAGCCGGCTGCGGCGCAGATAGCATTTGCCGTGTTGGTCTCGTTTGGGCTGGCAGCCTTTTTGGTCAGAAAGTTCCTCAAGGCCGGTTATATCTTGCCGACCGTCGCCAGCTCGCTCGTAACCCTCTTTGGTATAACGATTTACCTGAGAGAGGATGTATTGACGTATATGACCAGCGGTTTGCCGGGGGTCTTCTTCCCAAGTGCAATTGTTTCCATTTTGCCCATTCAGATGGTGGCTTTTGGCACATTAGGCTCCATTACGGGCTATTGGCTGGCGATACGGTGCGATTATTGGCGGAAACATCAATAATTGAGCAATAAAGGCGGTTCAACGAACACACCGCATCTTTTTTTTTGGGCTGTTTGTTTAGTGTAACTGTCTTGACCAGAAGAAGTTGCGGACATCAAGTCCCATAATTGGCCCCTGGTACAAAAAAGCCGGCAAAAACTTGTATCTTCACCCTAACAATTGGCCGAAAATATAGTTGTATCCGAACGCAGGTTGCCGAATAGCGTATTTGAGCTAAGTTATTTGCAACGAACGAGATAGAAGAAGTTAGCGCGGCTGCCCGGCGAACAGAAAAACGATGTTGTACGTAGAGGTAATATAACCAGCCGACAAAAGGAGTTGAAAATGTTGGTTTTGAGCAGGCAAAAAGATGAATCGATTATGATAGGCGACAACGTGGAGATTACGATTGTCGATGTCCGCGGAGACAAAGTGCGCCTTGGCATAACTGCGCCGCGTGAAATACCGGTTCACCGCAGAGAAATATACGACGCCATTCAACGCGAGAAGGCCGAGCAGCAGGAACAGGCCGGACAGAAATAAACCGCCGGGGCCGGACAGCCTCTTAGCTTAATCCGCGTGCCGTCCTATTTGGAGCAACAAGCCAAATGGGACTTTTTTGTGCGCGTGCTCGGCCAAATCAAGTCGCAGCCTGCCCGAGGATAGTGACTGTTCCGCGGTTGGCGTCGACACGTATGGCCTGGCCGGTTTTGATGATTTTGGTTGCGGCGCCCACATTGACTACCGCCGGGATACCAGTTCTGCGGCTAAAGGTGCATCGACAATAGTCTGCCGGATTTCCAATACGATGGACTTCTTATCCTCTGCCGAGGCCGAATTAAGTTTGTCTAAAGCGGTTCTTATCTCGCCGGCAAGCTCGTTGGCTTCCAAATGCTCGCGAAAGGCCGTTGCCGTAATACAGAAGCTTTGGGGCACCACAAGCCCGATACGGCGCAGTCTCGCGAGGCTCAATGCCTTGGCTCCAGCCGACGCCGCATCCGCCTCACACATTTTGAAAACAGGGACAACAAATCTCGGCTTCGGCATTTTTGTCTCCGGCAAAGAACCCAACCGTCACCACATACAGACTATCCCATAGCCGGGTGCGTGACAACATTTTCAAAAAAACTACAAAAAGGATGTCACTTACATTCGTTTGTAGCGTGGTCCGCCGCCGCCTTCGGGGGCTGTCCAGCGGATGTTGTCGAACGGGCACTTTCTCTGGCAACTCTTACAGTGCAGGCAGTTGGAAGGGTTGGCAGGCTTGACCTCACCATGCACGGTCTCGTACACGCCGCCCGGGCAGAACGTAATACAGGGACTGTTGAACATCGGGCTGCATTTGGTTTCGCAGATATTCGAGTCGAGGATTGTAAGGTGACAAGGCTGCTCTTCCCGGTGCTCGGTCGCCGCCATCGCGGTAAACGTATCCTTGTCAAATTCCTTGTTGGTCCTGAGTCGGTAGCGGCCCGGGGTCATTGCCTTATAATCCTGTTCGGTCTCGAACTTCGGCAGCAGCGAGCCCAGGACCGACAGCGGCATACCCTGAAGAGGCCCGAACCTGGCGACGGTCTGGCGGAAATTCCCGGCAGAGTTCATTTCTGTTTCGATGCGGGACCGGCGCAGCAGCTCGGTATATTTCACCGCCGCGTTTTCGCGCTCATCGGCGCTGTCGGTGATGGCTCTTGCCGCCAGTACGCCTGAATCAATTGCGTTGTGCAGGCCCTTGATTTTGAGCATATTCACGAAGCCGGCACTATCACCTGCAATCATTACATTGCCTTTGCCTATGCTGTTGGTCTCAGGGTCTCGCGGGATTGAATAATATCCGCCTTCGGGAATCATCTTTGCGCCGGCCTCAACTACGGTACCCCCGTCGATGAAGCGCCTCACAAAGCGATGCTCTTTGAACCTGGCCAGTGCATCCTGCGGGTTGAAATCGTGGTATTTCCAGTCGGCGCCTACTATCATCCCCACTGCAATATGCTCATCCTCAACGGGGTACATTATCCCGCCGCCGAACATACCCGGCCCCACAAACGGCGTCCAGATGGGATAGCCCATTGCGTGCACGACCCGGTCGGCGCCAAAGTGCTGATACTGTGCCTTGCTTACCTTTATTATCTCTTTTATGCCGACCGAATACAACTGCGGACACTGCCTCTGCAGCTTCGCCTTGTCGACGAATTTCTCCGTGAGCAGCCCGTCGCAGCCTTCGGCAAGCACGATGAAGTCGGCGTTGATGGTCTCGCCCTCGACAAAGTTAGGCTGGCGGCTGCCTTGTCTGTCAAGTCCCTGGTCGACAAGCCTGGCGCCGGTGGCCTTACCGGCCGAATCGTCAAAAATTATATCTTCAGCGGCAAAACCAGTTATTATCTCGGCGCCCAGCCCGCCTGCTATTTGCCCGAGCCACCGGGTCAGTTGACTTATCGAAACGATGTAATCGCCCTTGTGAATCATTTGGCCGAAGCCAAGGCCGAGCATCCGGGCCAGCCTTAAGGCAAAAAAGATATTGAATGAGAGTTTTCTTCCGCAGAAGAACATCACGTTGTCTTTGTGAACTTTTCTGGCCAGTATTTTTTGTGCCTGTTCGCTGTCGCGCCACTGCGGCACGGCGAAATCCAGAAGATTGTGTAGCGCCTCGGGCTCGAGAACCGCTCCGGAGAGATTGTGGTTGCCCGGCTCCGGAGCCTTGTCTATTACGCAGACCTTGATGTCCGGCTTTTGGGCCTTCAGTTGTATCGCACAGGCCAGTCCTGCCGGCCCTGCGCCAACTATCAGTACATCAACTTTATTGTAATCTGTTTCGTGCGACACTTTTTTCACTCTGTCTGCAGCGCCCTGACCAATTTCGGGACGACGTCCTCGACGTTTCCAACGATATAGTAATCACAGTGCTTGAAAATCGGCGCCTGCGGGTCACTGTTTATGGCCACGATAGTGTCGGAATTTGCGACGCCTATCATATGCTGAATCGCACCGGATATCCCCAGGGCGACATAAACTTTGGGCCCCACGGAAGTGCCGGTTTGACCGACCTGGTGAACCCTATCGGCAAAACCCTGCTCGACCGCCGCCCGCGAGGCGCCTCTCTCGACCTGGGCAGCCAACCTGCCGCCGATAGCCTCGCAAAGTGAGCGCACAAGTCTTTCATAATTGTCGCGGTTTTGCATTCCCCTACCGCCGCTGACGATGACATCGGCTGCGAAGTTCACTTCGCCCGTGCCGCGCTCGGTTTTTATGATTTCCAGGCTGAGGTCGGAGTCCGACAGCTCGACGGCGTGCTTGATGATATTGCCCGTTCTCGAATAGTCGGCCGGCAGTCTCTTCATAACGCCGGGCCTGGCCGTCGCCATCTGGGATTTGGAATTCTTCGTGCAGATGGTCGCCATAACGTTGCCTCCGAGAGCAGGGCGGGTCTGAAGGAGAATACCGAGCTGGCCCCTTCTCGAATTGTCTCGTATATCCAGCGAGGTGCAGTCGGCGGGGAGTCCGCAGCCTACCCTGTAAGAGACCATCGGCGCGAGCATTCTGCCTCTCGGCGTGGCGGCAAAAAGAACAATCTGCGGCCAGTACTTGCTTATTGCATCGGCTACTGCTTTGCGGTGCGCGGTCGCGTCAAATACATCCAGCAGCTTATTATTTATGATGTAGATGTTGTCCGCCCCGGCGGCTATCAGCTCTTTTGCCATCGGCTCGACCTGATAGCCGGCCAGACACACGCCGAGCTTGGTTTCGAGCGAGTCGGCGAGCTGGCGGGTCTTGCCGATAAGCTCGAACGTGGCCGGGTGGACCTCGCCGTCGCCGTGTTCAGCCACTACCCATATCTCGCCCTGGTAAGTAGGCTTGACCAACTGCAGCCCATTCAACATATCCTCAAGCGCCCTTTTATGAAAGTGCTCGCCGGCCGCGTCAAGAATAGCTTTCCTCGTATATTCGTCGGTCTGTTCAACTTTGCTGATGCCCAACTCCCTGAGCTTGTCGGTAAGAATCTTGAAATCTTCCTGTTCTTTTTGTGTACCCTCAAAGCTCCTGTCAAGGTTGTTGGCGCGTTTGCCGGGCAAAACGTAACCGTTCGTTCTTGCGTGGGCGTCTTCGGCTTCTTCACCCTCGTCGCTGGTGTAACTGTCGATAAAAACCTCAGCCAAAGATTTTGCGTCGGTCAGTTCGCGGCACTTCCTCGTCGTTTTCCCGGGCGGGAAGACCCTTATCACGCTTGTCTTGGAACCCTGTACTCCGATGTGGCTTGCTTTAACATCCTCGGCGTCCCAGCGGATTACTTCCATCCGGCTTGCTCGGCGTGTTGCCGAAAATGTGGCGAAAAGCGGATAGTCGTGCTTGGCCACGGTGACTACAGCCGGCAGTTTCTTCGCCGCAACCACCTGGCTGCCTCCGCTGATAATGCGTGTAAATTCGAATCGGCCGTTCTTGTATTCCGCCCCGGTGACATAGGCTATGCAGCCAAGACCTAATTCTTCTGCTATTTGCGCAGGTACCTGGGCAGTGTCGCCGTCTACCGACTGCATACCGCAGACCACGTAATAATCATCGTTTCCGTCGAACATATCCCTGACGATTTTTCTGACAGCAAAGGCGAGAGGATTTGCCGTCGCCGCCGTATCAGCTCCGCCCAGCGCTTTATCCGTCAGCAGCACGACGGTATCGGCACACCGGCTCAGGCTGTAGTGCAGGACCTCCTGGGCCATAGGCGGTCCCATAGTAAGACAAATGATTTTTGCGTCTTTGTCGCCGCCGGCTTGTTTCATCTGGTTGGCCAGCGCCAGAGCGTGTGTGTCCAGCTCGTTGATTACGCTGACAAGGCGCGTGCGGATGAGCGTTCCGGTCTCGGAATCGAACGCATTATCAGTTATTTGCGTTACATCCGGTACCTGTTTGACCAATACTATAAAGTTGCTCATCGAATATCTTTCGTACTGCGCTGCAGATGAAAGGGCCTTTGCGGTGAACCCATCACCCATCCGGCGCAGGTTTACACTTTTTTGCGGCTGCCTGCCGGCTTGCATTGCCCATTTTATGCTCGTTGCGTCTGCCTGCGGAACAGAGCGCCGGTAAAGAAGCCGTAGCCTACAATACTTTATTGCGTGCGTCAATTGCAGTGGGTTCGTTTTTTTTCTGCATTTATCCTGTTAAAAACGCTCTCGTTAGCGAAAAGTCCCATTTAGTACTTGTTTTGTGCCTGGAAATAGTGTCTAATCTGGCCTAACGTTGTGACTGAAACAAGCACAGGATGTTATTTTGTATTGATTTGTTGAGGTAAAGAGTATGGCAGACCTAAAGGCAATAGCCGAGGCCGTCGTCAAAGGCGACCAGGCAAAAGCAACCGAACTGACCAAGGCGGCCATCAACCAGGGCGCCCCGGTCAAGAGCATTCTCGATGAAGGCCTAATAGGCGGGATGGACATAATCGCGGCTCGCTGGAAGAGAAACGACGTCTACATTCCGGAGGTGCTCATCGCAGCAAGAGCTATGAAAACGGCAATGGCAATCCTCGAACCTGAACTGGCAAAGGCCGGCGTCAAGGCAATCGGAAAGTTCCTTATAGGTACCGTGGAGGGTGATTTACACGATATTGGCAAAAACCTGGTAACGATGATGATGAAAGGTGCAGGCTTTGAAGTGACCGATATCGGTATTGACGTTCCAGTGGCGAGATTCGTCGAGCAGGCCAAGTCTTCAGGAGCAGAATTAGTCGGTCTGAGTGCGCTTCTGACAACCACGATGCCCGGTATGGAAAAGACGCTTAAAGCTATGAAAGAGGCCGGCGTAACCGCTAAAATTATGGTCGGCGGCGCCCCGTTGACCCAGGCCTATGCAGACAAGATAGGCGCTGACGCCTATGCGGCGGATGCCGCCACCGCCGTGGAGGTCGCCAAGGGCCTGCTTTCGATAAATTAGCGCTCCGCACAAATCGCAGCAGAGATTAATACAGCCCGAATTTTCATAATCGGGCTGTTTTTTGTGCGCGCAATTTGCTAAAATAGACACTTAGTGAGAATGGGAAAAAAGAAGCAGGCTTGAAGCTGGAGCGCTTATGCGCGGCATAAAGGACCAAAACCTGGCACAACTGCTTATGCAGCTTCGATTTACGCCACAGAAGAAGCGTCTCAGGCAGCTTGACGCCGCGGAGAAGCTGCTCACGCTCATCGAGCCGGAAAGACAATATCCCTTTGACTTCGTATGCTTTCGGATAACGGGCTTTCATCCGAGGAAAATGCCCGCCCATCTGCTAATAAAAGGCAGTGACCTCGCAGATGATTTGCAGGTATTTATTGCGAAGCTGAGCGGACGGCTTGCCCAACTGGTCAGTGAGCAAAAACAGAAGGTCTATACCGTCGAGGAATTGGCCGAGAAGTTCGACATTTCCACAAAAACAGTCCATCGCTGGCGCAAAAGGGGGCTGCTGGCGAGAAGGTTCATCTTTGACGACGGTAGAAAACGACTGGGCCTGCCACAATCGGCTGTCGAGCAATTCTTGAGGAAGAATCCGGACATTATCGCCAGGGCCAGGAACTTCAAAAGGCTGACAAACAAGCAGAAGCAGCAGGTCATAAAGCGGGCCATCACACTGGCAGCCAACGCGACAATGAGTCGTCATCAGGTCATAGACCAGGTTGCCCGGAAAACCGGAAGGGCCCATGAGACCATCCGATACACAATACTCGACTATGAGCGGGATAATCCGGACAGGCACGTTTTTCGCAGACCCCCCGGTGTAATCGACCCCGCCCAGGCCGCCGAGCTTTACAGACTCTACAAACAAGGCCTCGGCATTACGGAGCTGATGGAACACTTCGACCGCAGCAAGAGCTCCGTATACCGCATAATAAATCGACGCCGGGCAAGGACGCTTCTTGCCAGGAAAATCGAATTTGTCGCCAGCGACGAGTTCCTTGAGGAAAATGCAGCCCAAAGCATCCTCGGCAAACCGCTCAACCTGAAAGGACCCAGGCCGGATACTGCGCAGAAGTTTTCTGAATTGGCCGGCGAGGCCCCGCAACCGGAGTATCTGCACAGGTTAAAGGATACCCCTGTACTCGACAGAGAAACGGAAACAGGGCTGTTCCGCAGATACAATTATCTGAAATATCTGGCCTGCATAAGACGGGCCGGCATCAATCCAGCCGGGGTAAAAAGCACCCGCCTGAAGGAAATCGAGCAATACGTCGTAGAAGCCGACAGTATCAAGGAAATGCTTATTGAGGCAAATCTGCGACTTGTCATCAGTATTGCAATGAAACATACCGCCGGCGGGGCGAATCTGTCGGACCTTGTCAGCGACGGCAACGTCTCCCTGATGCGGGCGGTCGAGAGTTTCGACTATGCGCGGGGCTTTAGATTCAGCAGTCATGCTTCCTGGGCGATAGCCAAGGATTATGCTCGCCAGGCGCCGGGCAGGGCCGCCGGGGCGGGCAAAACAAAGGCGGCGACGCTTGCCGATATTCACCGTGGTCTGAGAATCAAGGCCGCGGCAGACATCATCGCGGTGGAACGAGCACGACAGGACTTGACGGAGGTTATCAGGCAGGAGCTCAA
>JAUWKC010000090.1 GCA_030607345.1 Planctomycetota bacterium
AAGGGTGAGCTTGAGGTCGTACAGGAAGGGCGAATCGGGCGACCAGAGCCTGGGCTGTTCTATCGGTATGCTGATTTGCTCTTCTGTCCTGCCGGTCGCCTCAATCTTCTTGAACCATGCGCCCGGTACCTTTACCTCGGCACTGACCGTACAACTATACGCCGCTCCCGAACCGTCAACGGTCACAAGCACGCGCTTGCCGTCGAGGTCCGGAATTATCTTCAACGATTCTATGTGAGCCTTGTTGACCGCCTCGAGCCATACCGTCTGCCATATGCCTGTTGTTGGTGTATACCATATCCTGTGCGGCTTGTTCACCTGCTTGCCTCGCGGCTGTCCGCCGGCGTTGGTCGGGTCCCACACCGCCAGCACTATCTCCTGCTGTTTTGCGTCCGTCAGTGCATCGGTAATGTCGAAGGTGAACGGGTCGTACCCGCCTCGATGCACACCAACCTGGTGGCCGTTTACCCACACAACGGCCTCCCAGTCCACTGCCTCAAAGTGCAAAAGCGTGCGTTGGTCTCTCCAGTTATCCGGCAGCTTGAATGTGCGGCGGTACCACAGCCGGTTGTCTTCGCCCACTCGCTTCATCACACCCGACAAGGCCGATTCAGCCGGGAAAGGCACAAGTATCGACCCATCAAAAGGACTCGGTCGCTCAGCAGCCCTGGGGCGAATCGCGTACTGCCAAAGCCCGTTAAGGTTAAGCCATTTACTGCGAACCATCTGTGGCCGAGGATACTCGCGATGAGCGGTGCCCGGTGAAACCTTCTCTGCCCACCTGGTCATTAACGGCCCCTCTGCCGGCTGCCAATCGGCGCCGGCCGACTGCATTTCGCAGCCCGACAAGGCAACCAAAGCCGCCGTCAGTGCAAACAGCCCAAACAACCTCATTAACACTCTTGTCGCAGAAACCCTACTGTTCATAGCCTATCTCCTTTTCTCGGACTGCCAAAAAGGTTTTGAAAATGCCCCGAACGATTCTTTCAATCCACCTTCCCATATCTGCTTTCGAGCTCATGCCTGAGGATGCCTTCCCAATTGCCGTAGGCCTCAGCATACTCGCCCATCAGCCTGTCGTCGGGCTCGACGGTCATAACCGGCTTCAAACCTACAAAGGCCTCGTCCATACTGTTGTAAAGGCCGGACCCGATACCCGCGCCCCTTGCGGCGCCCTGAGAGCCGTCGGTATTATACAACTGCACCGTGCTCTTTGTCACTGTCGCAAAAGCCGTTGAGAACAACGGGCTCAGGAACATGTTGGCGTTGCCGGCCCTGACAGTTGTCACATCAATCCCCATGCTGCGCATTATGTCAAGACCGAAATTCAGCGCAAAGACGATTCCTTCCTGCGCCGCCCTTAGAAAGTGAGCTTTCTTGTGTATGTTAAAATTCCACCCATGAACCGAAGCTCCCAAATTTTGATTGTTCAGTGTTCTTTCCGCCCCGTTACCATAGGGAAGAATAACCAAACCTTCTGAGCCGACGGGAGCCTCCGAGGCCAGCTCGTTCATCTGGTCGTACGTTAATGTGCTTTCTTCATCGCCGGCGAAGTTATGCTTCAGCCAACTGTTTAATATCCCCGTCCCATTTACGCAAAGCAGTACGCCGTATCTCGGCTCGTCGGGCGAGTGGTTGACGTGAACGAAGACATTTACTCTTGACTGCGGGTCGTGATTCTTCTTGTCGCTGACTCCGTACACTACGCCCGACGTCCCGGCGGTGACTGCTATCTGGCCGGGCTGCAACACGCCGAGCGACAGCGCGTTATTTGGCTGGTCGCCCGCCCTGTAGCTGATTTTCGTGCCGGGCTTGAGACCCAGTTGCTCGGCGGCTTTGCCGGACAACTCGCCCTGAACGGAAAAAGTCGCCACCACTTCCGGAATCAGCGCCGACGATATGCCGAAATTGCCAAGGACAAAATCGGCGAGCCGGTCGTTTTCATAATCCCATATTATCCCTTCCGACAAACCCGACGGCGTCGTTGTCGCCCGCCCGGTCATCTTCATCGCAATATAATCACCGGGCAGCATTACCTTGTAAATCTTCGAGTAGACATCCGGCTCATTTTCCCTGACCCACTTCAGTTTCGAGGCCGTGAAGTTACCCGGCAGATTAAGCAGACCCTTGAGGCACTTTTGCTCTCCGATATCCTCCGCTGCACGCCGGCCGACTTCGACCGCCCTGCTGTCGCACCAGATTATCGCAGGCCGGAGTACTTCCTGATTCTTGTCTACGAGAACAAGCCCGTGCATCTGGTAGGAGATGCCGATTGCCCGGACATCGCCCGGCTGGAACTGTGCCGTCGCCTTAATCTGTTCCGTGGTTGACTTTACATGGTGCCACCAGACACCGGGGTGCTGCTCAGCCCAGCCCGGCTTCTCCGCGATAATATCCAGCTCTTTCTCGGGAGAGGTCGCCGCCGCGATTACTTCGCCCGTTTGGGCATCCATCAATGTCGCTTTTATTGAAGAGCTTCCTACGTCGTAGCCTAACAGAAGTGCCATTGCCGTAATACCCGAATGCTCTCGTTCAGACCAGTTCCGTCTTGCCAGGGATGGACACAGGTCTTACCGGCAAATCGCCGAATTCATATTTCGGCGGCCTGAGGTCCAGCTCCGATGCGTTCATTACCCAGTCCCACTGCAATGCCCTGCCGGTATACGCGCTCATTCGCCCCATAATCGCCGTCATCACACTTTCCGCCACACGCTTGCCTTCGTTAAGCGGCCTGCCCTGGCGAATGCCGGCGATAAGGTCGGCGTGTTCCTGCACATAAGGACTGGGGGACTTGCCCTCATACTTATAAGCGTTCGGCCCCTCTATGTATCCGTTCGAGCCGTCCGTATAACACGTTCCGTTCGTGCCCGCTACTCTCTCCGACACTTGGCCTGCACAACCGTCCATCTGACGGCACATGCTCAAAACACGGGCGCCGTTGGGATACTTGAACTCCACCGCAAAATGGTCGAAAATATTACCGTACTCCGGGCCCGTCCGCACCTCTCGGCCACCTATGCCAAGGCACTCGACCGGATGAGAACCCATCGCCCAGTTGATAACGTCAATGTTGTGGACGTGCTGTTCGACAATATGGTCGCCCGAAAGCCAGGTAAAGTACAGCCAGTTTCGGCACTGCCACTCCATATCCGACCATTCGGGCCGCTTTTTCTTCACCCACAAGCCATCCTGATTCCAATAGCACTGACCGGACACAAGCTCGCCTATGTCACCGTTATGGATGCGTTTCATAACTTCAAGGTAGTGTTCCTGGTGCCGCCGCTGGGTGCCGGCGACTATAGCCAGGCCCTTCTGCGCGGCTGCTTCCGAAGATTCGATGACCCAGCGAACGCCGACCGGGTCAACGGCAACCGGCTTTTCCATAAACACGTGCTTGCCCGCTTCCACAGCCGCCGCCAGGTGCTCAGGCCGAAAATGCGGCGGCGTAGCCAGTATCACCATGTCAATATCACAGGCCAGTACCTTCTTGTAGGCGTCAAAGCCGGTGAAACTGGTATCTTCGGTGACACTGACCATGTCGTCAACCTCTCGGCTTAACCTGGCAAGCGATTTATCCAGCCTGTCCTGGAAAAGGTCGCCCATCGCAACAATCTCGACATTGGGCGACGAGTTCACACAGTCCTTTGCCGCACCGGTGCCGCGTCCGCCGCAGCCTATCATCCCCACACGCAGCTTGTCCGAGCCTGCGGCATATATGCGGCTGCTTGGCGCCGCCAAAGACGCCAGCGACACTGCCGCCGATGTCTTGATAAAAGCTCTCCGTGAAAGCGTATCCGTTTTATTGCTCTTTTCCTCTTTCATTTATGTCCCCTTGACTAATCAACGAATCAAATCACTCCAGATACCCGTTTTGCGGCCATTGGCGACCAGCCGGAGCTTCTAAATAAGCTGTGTCTTTCCGGGAATGGCCACCGGCGCCACCGGCAAATCACCTAATTCACACTTGTCCGGTCTTAAATCCAGCTCCGAAGCGTTCATCACCCACTCCCACTGCAGGGCCCTGCCCGTATAGGCGCTTATCCTGCCCATAATCGCTGTCATCGTACTCTCGGCCACGTGTTTGCCTTCGTTCAGCGGCCGGCCCTCGCGAATGCTCTTTATATGGTCGGCGTGCTGCAGCACACTTGCGCTTTGTCGCGGACCGTCGTACTTGTAAGGATTCTGACCCTCGATATAGCCAATGGACCTTGTTGTATAAGTGGAACCTTTGGTGCCGACAACCCTCTCGCACACACGCTCGGTCGTGCCATTAATCTGGCTGCACATACTAAGCACGCGGATACCGCCCGGATATTCGTACTCCACGGCAAAATGGTCGTAGATATTGCCGTACGCGGGACTGGTTCGCGCCTGCCGGCCGCCCATGCCGAGACATTGGACAGGATGCGAGCCCATCGCCCAGTTGATTATGTCAAGATTGTGGACGTGCTGCTCGACGATATGGTCTCCTGAAAGCCATGTAAAATAGGGCCAGCAGCGAATTTGCCATTCCATATCAGACCAGTCGGGCTGGCGTTTCTGAAAGTGCCAGTCCTGACTGCCCCAGTTCCAGTAGCACTGCCCGCTGACGATTTCGCCTATCTGTCCGTCATGAACTCGTTTCATCACCTCAATATAATGGGCCATACGCCGCTGCTGCGTGCCGGCAACGACCGACAGACCCTTTTTCTCGGCAAGCTCAGAGCCGGCAATTATCGAGCGTATGCCCACCGGGTCCACCGCAGCGGGCTTTTCCATAAACACGTGCTTTCCGGCTTCCACCGCAGCGGTGAATTGTTCAGGACGAAAACCCGGCGGCGCGGTCAGCAGCACAAGGTCCACATCCGATTCGATGACTTTCTTATAGGCATCAAATCCGAGAAAACAGCTCTGCTCCGTGACCGCCACTTTATCGCCGACTCGCTCGCGAAGCTTGGACAGCGATTTGTCCAGACGGTCCTGGAAGATATCCGCCATAGCGACAAGTTCGACTCCCTCCGACGACTTGAGGCAGTTTATGGCATCGCCCGTACCCTGGCTGCCGCAGCCGATAAAACCAATGCGTATCTTGTCCGAGCCGGCCGCGTAAATCCGGCTGCTCGGGGCCGCCAGGGCCGCCATTGACGCCGCAGCCGACACCCTCAAAAAATCTCTACGCGACAATGCGCCGCTTTTTGCTTTTGTCTTGCTTTCCATCTGTTGCTCCCTTTTTGATACGTGAATTACAATTCAAAAAATGTTCAAATCAGTTATGTCTTGTCCGGAACCGCCGCCGCAGGAACGACAAATCCCCGGACCCATATTTCGTCTGTCCTTGCCTGCGGGTCTGACGATTCAACCATCAGTTCCCGCACAACCGGCTTATCTCCAGGCCGTCCGACAAGTCATTCTCAGTGGAGATGTTCAATGTAAATGTTGCGAAACTCGATGGGCGAGCCTTCACTCTGCAGGCAAATCCTACCGGAGGTCTCCGACGCCTTAGTGCCCTGGTTCTGCAGCACATCGTTGACATACAGAGTAATCGTGTCACCCTGGCAGATGATGTCGTAGTTGTTCCACTGGCCCGGGGGCTTCTCGCTGCTCGGCTGTTTCTTAGGCACGTTCGTGGGTCTTCCGGGGCTTTCTATCCTCTTGCCGTCCACCGTAACGGCTGTCCTGCCAATCAACCAGAAGTCACCTGCCTTTTGGTGCATCAACTGAGCCTCGATACACTTCGGCCAGACCCTGTCCGGCCCGCTCATGTGGAGCAGTACGCCGCTGTTGGTGGGCTTTTCGGCCCATCGCCATTCAACGTGCAGCTTGTATTCAGAGTAGTCCGCCTCCGTGCGAATATAGCCGTGAGGCTTGCCCTTGCAGTGGATAACTCCGTCCCTTATCGACCATACGTCGTGCACGTTCACACTTTCATCGGGGATAAAAAGCTTCCAGCCGGCAAAGTCTTTTCCATTCCAAAGCGCAGCTTTCTGCTGCACCGTACATCCGCCTGCCGCCAGAGTAGTCCACACTAATGCCGCGGCAAGTAATACTGTTGTCATCTTTCTCATTTGGCAGCTCCTAAAACTTGTTGTGTCTCAACCCGTTAAAAGTCGTCACATTCTCGATAGGCATCGATAACAGCTCTTTCGCCCTCTTTACCTCGCTTGCTGTTGCCGTGCTCCATCCCGATAACACCTTTATAGCCTTTCTTATGAAGGTGCTTGAAGATATTCTTATAGTTTATCTCTCCGGTGGTCGGCTCCTTTCGGCCGGGGTTATCACCGACTTGAATGTAGCTTATCTCATCCCAGGCCATATCAAGATTGGGAATCAGGTTGCCTTCGGTAACCTGCTGGTGATACAGGTCGTCCAGTATCTTACAGGATGGACTGCCCACCGCCCGGCAAATCTGATAAGCCTGAGGGATTCTCGAAAGGAATAGTCCCGGATGGTTCCTCCACCAGTTCAGCGGCTCCAGAACCATCACGAAACCCGAAGGCTCACAGACCTTGGCGCAGTGTTTGAGGTTCTCGATTGCGTTCGCTGTCTGATACTCCCATTGCAGGCCCTCGTCGTAGGCCGCCGGCACAACCGTACCCCACTTGGCGTTGACCCGCTTGGCAACTTCGACCGCCTCTTTCATATGGTTGACGAGTCTCTCGCGAATCGTGCTATCATTAGTAACAAAAGTCTTCTTACCAAACTCGCCCAGACCATAAGCAACAAAGACACCCATGGTCATACCCAGGCGTTCCATCTCTCTGGCGATTTTCTTTTGTGTCTCCACAGAGCGGCGCATCATTCCGTTGTCTTCTAAGGCGGTGAAGCCCTCATCGGCCATGAACTTAATCTGGTCTATGAAGTCGTCCCCTGCGTGGCGCTTAAACATTCCGAAATGCGGCGCGTACTTGAGTTTGAATCTTCCTTTTTGCGCCGGCCTTG
>JAUWKC010000151.1 GCA_030607345.1 Planctomycetota bacterium
ATCCATACCGCTTTGAGATTTCAAGTATTTTCGGTGATTTCCCTGGTTCATACCGCCGTAAACGATTAAGCGATAGGCCCGGGTATCGTGGACAAACAGCCGGACCGAACTTCGGACGATGAAATGCCTGGTTTCCAACAGTTCGGTCTGGTCAGTCGGTATGCTCGGGTTTTTCCTCTGTTTCTTTGGCCGGTTGGAATTTGAAGTTTCGCCTGAGAGCCTGCCGGCGAATTGCCAGAATTATGGCGGAGCCAAGGGTGTTGTGCTGTTCCTGGTTTTTCTGCATCTGCTCGGCGACGTATGTTTTTCGCTGTTGATTCAGTTGCTGTATTTTCTCTTGTATTTCCGAGCGATGTTTTGACTTTTGTTCGACGTAAGCTTTTCTTTCTGACGTGTTCATCTTTTGCATTTTTTTGGGCAGCTCTTCGTCCTTTAACTGCTCGAACTCGAGCTTGTCATTTGCGATTGCATCGACCAGGTCCCAGCTTTCATTTCTATAGTGGACCGAAGACTTGGTTACGGCTCTCTGGATTACAGCTTCTTTCGCGGCTGCTGCTGCGTTCCTGTCCTGCTTGGTCTGCCTTACGCGGGCAAGCTCTGCCTGGGCGCCGTATGGGATATAGGTTTCGTTTAGCGCCGTGCCCAGTTGGGCGATCTGGTTATCCTGCGGCGCCTGTATGTGCATGACGCGACGGTTGTGGTCGATGTTCATAAACTCGCCGTCGGCGAGCAGTGCGCCGTCCTTCCATTTGCCGGAAATTCCCTTCTGCTCTCGCCCGCAATGAATCGTGTTTACGATGATGCCCCTGGAGGCTGCCTGTTTGCAGGCCTTTTGATAATCGACCGGGCCTTGAGTGAAAGGCTCATTGCCAGCAATGAAAATCACCTTCAGTTCGTTCGGCGAATCGCTCCACTGGAGGGAATCTGCGGCCTGCTTGATTACCCAGCCGCAGTATTCGCTGCCGCCCTTTGTCTTAAGTGCGAACAATTCCTCGGAGACCTTGTCGAGGTCAGTTGTGAGCGGCACAATCCGGCGGAGGAATCCCTGCTTTTGGGGCAGGGTGCTTTTGCCGTACTCATAAAGCGCGACCTGCAGTTCGGGTGCCTTGCCGTTTTTTCTGGCGAAGATGAATTCGTTGACTATCGCCCAGAGTTCTGTCCTTGCCTGGTCAATCAGGCCCGACATACTGCGGCTGGTATCGAGAAGTATAGCCATTTGAATTACCGGCTTATTCTCATCAACAGGGGCAATTGGAGTTGCCGCGTTTGCGTCGCCGACTTGCGGCCAGGCCGGCGCCGCGCTGGTCGCGCAGAAACCGATGAGTACTGCACACAAAGAGGCGTTTACGAAGGCTTTCGAGATTTTCATTTTCTCGTCCTTTCGAAATCATTGGGGCTCGATTGTCAATTTGTGTTCCTGATAAGGACCGGCTCGCCGTCGACGAGCAGTAAGACTTCGCCTCTAAAGGCAATGCTTCCCTGGCGGTTCTGGCGGGCCAGCTTTTGTGCCAGCTCAAGGAACTCTTTCGAGCCGAACTCGATGATTCTCTTGGGCTTAGTTTGGTTTTCTTTTTTGATTAGTCTGCTGTCGACCCAGCGATTGCCTCTGCGGTAAAAGGCACGGTCGTTAATCTGCTGGACGTCGACAATTGAGACGCGCTGCATGTCTTCTTTCAGGAACCAATTGCGCATGTTGAGTTCTGATTGAGCTTTTTGCGCGCCCAAATTAAGACTCTGGTTGACGCCGGCATATCCGGAGCGGTCGCGCATAGCCCTTGTTTCCAGGGATTCGCTTGCCGCCCGAGTAATGTGGTCTGCGTCACTGATGTCGGTTCCTTCTCTTGCCAGAAAGGCGGTGTATTCCGTCAGTATGCCGAACTCGGTGGACAGGCGTACGATTTCATCGACGAGCTCTTTCGCTTTGGGGTCGGAGGTGGAGCTGCCTGGCTCGGCGCCCATCTGTCGGACGGCGTCGATAAGTTCGGCAATTTTCCTGCTGGCCCAGAGCCGGGGCACAAAGCCGTTTCTCAGATTTGCCTTATCCAGCTCAAACGTGAATTGGAACGTGCGTTTTTTGCCGAGGTAATTGCCGCTGATTCGGAAGGTAATGGGGTCATTATCGATGTACTGGCCCAGCAGCACGAGTCGGTCGCCCTCGAACATGTCCGGCAATTTTCCCGGCAGGATGTCACGGGTCCTTCCGATGGCAGGGGCGCCGTTTTTCCTGACGACATCGAGCTCCACATCGGCCAGCACCGGGCCGGTGAGTTTTGCAAAGACGCGCCCTATTTTGACCTCGACGTCTTCGCCGGGCAGGACGAATTCTGCCTTGGCGCGCGACTCGTCGGCGATTTTCTCGAGGAGCGGAGCATTGACATTGACGCCTACGCCGAACGTGAAAACGCGACGCTTGTGAGGGTTGGATTTTGTTACAAGCTGGCGAATGGCAAGTTCCGAGGTGTTGCCGACGGTGGGCAGGCCGTCCGTAAGGAACAGCACGATTGGCAGCATTTCGTCGGTCGGTTCCTGTGCGAGCGCGTCGTTCAGCGCATCGTAGATGTTGGTTCCTCCGGATGCCTGGAGTCCTTCGATGTATTTGCGGGCCGCCTCTTCGGTCTGTTTTGTTTTGATTACGGGCTTTTTGGAAAACCACTGGGCGGTGTTGTTGTAAATGCAGACGTTGAATGCTTCGCCCGTTTTCAAGCCTGCGATAATCTGCAGGGCGGCTTCCTTGACCTGTTCAATCTTTTCGTTTCTCATACTTCCGGAGCGGTCGATAACAAGCGTCACCTCGCGTTTGATTGCCGGGTCGTCCGGAGTTTCTGAGATTTCGGCGGGCAGCCCGGCCAGAAGCAGGAAATATCCGCCGCCCACCTTCTGGTCGGGATAAGTAAATATCGAAGCGGTCACGCCATTTTCCTGCAGCAGACAGGACAGCCGGAATGGCCCGGGTTCTGTTGTTCCTTGTTCGGTTTTGGCGGTAATGATGACCGGTCCGTTCTGCTCTTGCATCGATTTCAAATCGAGCCGTTTCATACCTACCAATTTGTGCGTCGGGGAATAAACTGTTGATATGGGTCGCTTACTTCTGATTTTGACCTCGATATCCCACGGGACCCTGTAGTCAAGAGCCTCGGTGCGAGGCAGAACGTAATCGATACGGTTGCCGTCGACGTCGAGCAGATGCTCGTAGGTTAGTCGGATTTTTTGTTTGCCGCGGGCTTCGATGGGAAAGACGCTGGAACGAATGAGGTTGTAGCCGATAAACTCGACCAGTGCGGGGTCCTTAATCTTTGCGACCAACTGCTCGTATATTCTTTTTGCTTCTGCTTTTGGCAGCACTTTCGCGGTGATTTCGCCGCTGGGGCCGTCATAAGCAAAGCCCCGCACTACGGCTCCATCCGGCACAGGGACGATAAGCTCAGCTTCCTGTCGCTGACTGCTTGTATTCTGCAGTTGGATTTCTATTGTTGTTACGGCGGTGCTTTCAAGGATGTCAACGAGGGCTTTGATTCTCGTGATTTCGACGTTACCCTGGCGATGCGGCGCGAACGCCCTTGCCCTGCTTTGCGGGACAATGACGTTTGACGCCAGAGGGCGAACGGTTACGTGACTTAATTGACCGAGTGCTTGTCCGGCAAAAAGCACCGTAGCGAGCACTGTGGAGACGATGAGTTTTTGGTTGAGTTTAGCCATACCACTTCCCCTTAATTCTGATTGATAGTTATCCTTTACATATTATAGCGCATAAAGCGTCTGCGGTTTCGTAAATAGTTTGTAAAAAATAAAAGAGTTGTCTCATTTGCTATTATGCAACCGGTGAGACCGGCAGTGTTGGATTGATATACACCGGAGGCAAATCAGCTATGCGCAGCCAGGCTGACTCTGAATATTGCCCCGGCTGGTTTGGCGGTGAGGATTTCAACGAAACCATTGTGGGCCTCGGCGAATTTTCTGACCAGCGCCAGTCCCAGACCGGTTCCGACGGTTTCGCGCGTGGCCTCCGCTTCGGTGCGGTAGAACTCTTCAAAAATCTTCTTGCGCTGTCGATGAGGCACGCCGGGTCCGTGGTCCTCCACTTCGATGAACACGTATTGAGTGTTGCCTCTGGTACGCACGGTAATTGTTCTGTCGGTGGCGTTGCGGGCGTACTTGATGGCGTTATCCAGCAGATTCACGACTATCTGCTTAACTGCGTCATTGTCGAAAGTTGTCTGTGCCAGCGGCTCGAAATCGGTTTGTATTGAAAAGCCGTTTTGAACGGCGTATGGCCTCATCATCTCGGCCACCGCTTCCACACACTGATTGAGGTCGCCTGCGCTGAACCTGAATTTCCTACGTCCCTTCTGGATGCGTGAAAAATCGAGGACGTTCTCTATCAATCTGCTGAGCCTTTCGCTTTCCTGCCGCATACTCTTGTAATACTCGACGAGCTTTTGCTCGGATTTGACCCACTTATTCTCCAGCATCTCCGAGTACATTCGTATCGACGTAAGTGGTGTCCGCAACTCGTGTGAGACGGCCGATATAAAATCATCTTTTTTCTCGGCCAGCTTGATTTGCGCCCGTGCGTAGCGCCACAAACTTGCCATTCCGAGGGCGGCGGCGGCAAAGACGATAGTGACGATGCTGAAGTACAAGTTCCGCAGATGTCCGACCTCACTGCCTATCCAGGCGGGGTCCTGCTCCAACAGATAGAGTATCAATCGGCCGAATCCGAAATCCAGTACGGCTTCATAAGCGATGTCTCTGTCGCCGCGCGCCGGCACTTTACCTCCGTTATCGACCTGAGGCAGCTCAAACGTCATACCGTCGCGCATAAATTGAGCTGCGGATTCCCTGACATCCTCGATGAGTCTGGCCTCGTCAAGCTGAAAGCCCTGCCTGATATGCCTGTCTTCGATTTGCACGTGTC
>JAUWKC010000281.1 GCA_030607345.1 Planctomycetota bacterium
AATTCCTCAAATCAGGGGGAGGTCCAGGGAACATTGCCGGATTGGCCCTGCAATCGGCTCCGGGACCATCAGGCAGGGCTAAAAAGACCCCTGAGCCCCTGTTCAGAAATTTTGCCGGTCCGGTAAAAAAAAGCTTGACACCGGGTATACACAATCCTACCATATATGTCACGCTATGAGGAAGGGTATGTGCTCGTCACTATATTGACGGCGTTATTGTCTATTATCACCGCGACCGCTAAGGCTGCTGAGCAAGGTGACTCAATCAGAAATTAGTTAGGGTCAAACTCTGCGGTTGCGGCGGAAACAAGAACTCGGCAAACTCGGCGAGTATCGAGTCTGTTGAGATAAGCATATATTGTAACGAATGAGGAGAGTCTCAAGCAGAGGAGGACGTGGTAATGCGAAAATAGATACGGTGAGTTTCTGCGTTCCGTATGTCCCCTATGTAGCTTCGGCAGCAATCGCCCCGGAATGGATTATCCTGTGACATCAGCAAGCAAGAGGGCAAATCCCCACACTCTCCTTCACGCCGGCAGGGATACTTCGGACTGTTTTTGATGGTTTCTTAGAAGGAGAAAGACTATGAAAACGAAAATGAAGGAAGCAAACTTTCGTGTTTTTGTAAGCCTGCTGTGCCCGGCCCTGGTGTTGACGCTTTGCCTGGTCAGCCCGGCCGCGGCCATTGAGGGCGACCTTACAGGCGACGGCAACGTTAATTTCAAGGATATTGCCGTAGTGGCAAACAACTGGCTGGAGTCGGAACCGCCGCCTCCGACGCAACTGCCCGTCTATAGAGTCAACATCTCCGGCCTGACCCCGGCACAGGCCATGTCCCTCGCCACCCAACTGGGACTTTCACCGAGTGACATTCACGAGGCAAATGGCGTGGGCAGCTATATGGACCCGAATGAGTTCCAGGCTTTGCCTATGGATGAGATTTTCGACTCGAACTTAATCCAGCAGTTGAAAAACGACAGCAATGACAATACCGACCCGAATTTGTTCGAGGGTTTCGACTTTGACGGCATAAACGGCATCAGCCCCTACCCCGACAATGACGCCCTGAGCGCAGTTGGCGATGCCCTGGCCAATGCCGGCTTAGACAGCATGTTCGCAAACCAGGAACCGGAGCCCGGAATTGTCAACACCCAGTTCAACGCCTATGATGATGTAAATGACCTGCCCGTCGTCGAAGACGTCAACATCGATACCCAGGTCGTCTACGATTTCAGCCTCGAAGGTATCCCGCTAATCGGACCGGGAGCACAGGTTAGTGTCTCGTTCAACTCGTCTGGCGATGCAACTGAGGTGCTATATTCGCAGCGTGAGCTCGAGACGGGCAGGAACGTGACCCTCATAACCGAAACCCAGGCGGTGGAGAAGTTTGAGCAGATATTCCCGGAGCTGGTCGTACAGCCCAACGACATTGAGCTGGTCTACTATGCGCCGCCTTTGTCGGCAAGCGATGTCGGGGCAATTATCCCCTACTACGACTGCGGCGGAGAGGCCGTCATCGACGGCGGCGAGACCGTACTGCTGCGGGCGCTTGTTCCAGCTACAAACGACCCCGACTTCGTGCCCTCTGTGACGCTGGATATGGAAGTCGTTGACGGCAATACAATAGACGCTTCGGCAAATGTCACCGGCGGTACAGGACCCCACACTTTTGCCTGGTATTCTTCCACGACCGACCTGAGCGGCGAGGATGGAAGCAGCGTTTATTACGCGATAGTACATCCCGACCCAAATGACCCGAATGAAAGCGTCGACAGCGAGACACTATGCGTAATTGTCACCGATGCCAACGGCGTCGAGGCCTGGGCGTCCGACACCAAAGACATTAACTCGCCCGTTCAGATTACCGGCGGTATTGACGTTGCTGGCATGGACCCGGGCGAGCTTCGGCACCGAAAGAGGCATCAGTGGCCGTATGGGCGCCTCCAATCAGCGGGGCTTCGATTACCGCATGCGTGTGGGCGGCGGAAGGAGGCGCTTCCTCAGAGAAGGCTGGTGGGCCTGGGAGAAACATTTCAAGGACCGTCAATGCCGGCCAACCGGTCAGGACCATTTGTTCGTTGACAATGTGGATATGACCTTCTATATCGGTCATGGCGTACCCGGTTACTTTACGTTTAGCCGGCTTAACCGCGACGACAAGTGGCTTACTACGGGCGACGCGGCGCGCTGCGGCTGCTGGCCGTGGCAGTGCCCACCGCAGAGGTGCAGAGGCGGCTGGGGCAATCAAAACCTCGAATGGCTCGCTCTGCTGTCCTGCAAAGTCCTCTACAAATACTGGTGGGAGCCGTATCCAAGACGCTGGGCTCGCTCGTTCAACGGGCTGCACCTGCTGCTTGGCTACCATACCGTCGCTTACGATTCGTCGGGCTTTGGCTACGCGTTTGCAGACCAGATGCTCGGCCAGTGGTGGAGACGACCACTTCCTATCCGTTCGGCCTGGTTCAGGGCGATGCAGTTGAGACAACCAAAACCCAGAAGAGGAATAGTCCGTGTCCGTGCCGCTGTGATGGGCGTGTACGGACCCAACCGAGTGAACAACTACAACGACTACCTCTGGGGCTGTGGACGTGTTGGCCCGGACATCAGGCCGCCAAACATCAAAGGTTACTGGTGGGTCTCACAGCAAAAGAAATGACCGTTCCGGTCTTAGGACCGCAGCACAAGCTCGTTCGGCAGTAATCACGGGCTTGATGATTTGGGCAGTTTTTGGGGGGCCGCAGGCATACCGCTTGCGGCCCTCCTTCTCAAAGCGGCCTGAAAGAAATCGACACTGAGGCCGGCAGACCAGACCGAAAAAAGGCTGCCTGAGCCCTTTTGCTCTTTTTTTGCTCCCCTTGTGGCAATATTCGGCAAAAAAAAGCTTGACACGGGGCCTATAGGCTCATATCATATATGGTAAGCTGTGAGGAAGGGT
>JAUWKC010000041.1 GCA_030607345.1 Planctomycetota bacterium
AGCGTCTGACGGTTGTGACCGAGGGCCCGGCTTCCTTCGTACACGGTAAGCTCAAGGGTATTGCGCGTACGCGGGAAATCCATCTTATGGGTGAAGGCATGGAAAAACTATTGAATCTCGTACTTCACATCTCGAGTACGAAAGGAGGCTGCGTTTTTCTCGATGAGGTAGAAAACGGGCTTCACTACACAGGCTTGCCAAATATATGGGAAGCGGTTGGCAAAGCCCTCAGAACTTACAATTGTCAGCTCATTACCACAACCCATAGTTACGAGTGCCTTAAGTCGGCCTGCGAAGGCCTTAGCAGAATGCCGAATGAATTCAGATACATACGTTTGGACAGGAAGGACGATGATATCTCGGCAAACGTATTGAACTATGAGATGGTAGCTACGGCCATCGAGACCAACCTGGAGATGAGATGACTTGGCCGAATCAATAACAATAACACAGAGAAAGGTCCTTCTTGCAGAGGGACGTGATGCTGAATTATTCCTTGTTTGGGCCTGCAGAGAATACCGCCAGGCGCAGGACTTCCAGGTGTTGGATTTCGGCGGTGTCACAGAGTTGGAGAAGTATCTTAGTACCTTAGCTACCGTTGAGGGCTACGCTCGAATCGAAACCTTAGTCATTGCACGAGATGCGGAGACCAATGCTGCCACTGCAGCCGATAGCATTAAGAATGCGTTGGCCGGTATGAATCTTCCGGTTCCTTCAAATCCATTTGTGTATGCTTCCGGTGTTTCGCAGAAAACCGCGTTCCTGATTTTTCCCGGCCCAAATCAGGAAAACGGAACACTTGAAGACCTTTGTCTGGAAATCGTGAAAGACGACCCAATTATGCCATGTGTCGAAGATTACGTGGAGTGCCTGAAGGGCAAAACGCGAGGGCAACGCGTTAACCATATCTGGAAAAGAAAGCTCCACAGCTTTTTGGCGGGCAAAGATGTCAACCTCATTGGTGCAAGTATTGGCCAAGCTTCATATAGGCGAGCATGGGCTCCGCAGCATCCGGCGTTGGAACCATTTAAGCAAGTAATTCAGAACATGTAACGTCGTTGCGAACTGCCTTGCCATCGCTGAAGGACTGAATGCGAGAACCGGCGCGAAGCGGCACGTATATCACACCTCAAGTTTTACCAGGTGAGTTTTGAGGAATTTTTCGGCGGCTTTTACGGTTTCGTCCTTGACCGTTGCCGGGCTCTGGGCGAGCCAGACGGTAAAGTTGTAAAGCTCCTGCGTGTCGACTTGGAGCCATTTTCCATTCCTGTATAAAAATACAGACAAAGTGGTCATCGCCATGCGTTTGTTGTCGCTCTGAAAGGGATGGTTCTTGGTCAGAAGATAAAAAAGGATACCTGCTTTGGATATAAGAGTCGGATACAGAGACTTGCCCGAAAAAGTTTGGAAAGTCGTTCCCAAACAACTCTCCAAAACATTCGGAAAACGGCTTGAGAAATCCGGGATAGGCTCATCGAACGCGAGCATCTCCTGAGCCAGCTTAAAGGCGATATACTCCACCTCTTTTAGAGTAACGCTCTTCATTATTCCCTGCCTAAGCGTCTAAGGACTTGTCCGTACTCTCGGACGGTTTTGCTGACGGCCTTATCAATGAGCTCCTTGTCGGCCTTGCTCAGGGTCTTGCCCAGAATAGCCGCCACATGCTTATTAGAGATGGCAAAGGTCCTTCCGATTCGCTCAGCCTTTATCTGGCCCTTTTTGACTTTCTTGTACACAGCAATCCTGCTTATACCCAGCAGCCTGGCCAATTGCGGGATAGTAATATATTGTCCTTTTTGCACCGTCGTTGCCTCTTTTAGACTTACAAGTGCTGTATTTATAAGACCTTAGTACAGTATATGCTCGTTAACCTCAACGCTTGAGGTTAACACAGGTTATCCATAACGTCTAAGGTTAACATAAAGCACCCGGAAAAACAACAGGCAGTTCCGAAGAACCGGCAAATAAAGCCTTTTTCGTGAGGGTTATTTGTATCTTCTAAGTGCGATCTGCAGGATTCGGTCGATGAACTGTTCGTAGCGAAGGCCCGCTTTATCGGCGGCCTCGGCGACCTCCTCACCGTAGGCGAGGTCCGGGTTGGGATTGGCTTCGAGAACAACGACGTTGCCGTCAGGCGTCAGTCTCAGGTCGATGCGTCCATAGTCGCGAATCTGCAGCACGTGATAGACCCTCCTGCACACACGGTCTATTTTCTTGAGCACGGCAACGTCAAGCTCGGCAAAGCCGAATTCTATCTTCCACTTTTCGCGGTAGGCTGCGTTCCATTTTACGCGGTAGGTGGCGAGCTGAGGCCCCCCGTTTTGCTCGGCTTTGAAAAAACACTCGCGCGCAGGCAGCACCGTCAGCTTCTTGTTGCCGAGGACGCTGACGTAAAGTTCGCGGCCGGCGATGTATTCTTCGGCGATAACAGGCTGCTCCCATCGCTGGTGCACGAAACGGACACGTTCGGTCAGTTCAGACTCATTGCTCACGAGTGACGCGTTGGATATGCCCTCGGAGCTGTCTTCGAAGGCCGGCTTGATGACCAGCGGATAGCGAATGGCTTTGGGCACGCGGATTTTCCGGCCGCCGACAAGCCACAGAAAACCTGGAACGCGTATCTTATGCAGGCTCAAAAGCTGCTTGCACAATCGCTTGTCGCGACAGAGCATAAGGGCGGTTGGTCCGGCCCCGGTAAATGGAATGTCCAGTATCTCAAGCAGCGCAGCGATGTTCTTATCGTGCCGTCTGTTTCCTGCCAACTGCTCGGTGAGGTTGACGACTATGTCCGGCTGCTGTTCTGTCAGCGAGCTGGCGAGCCCGGCAATGTCCTCGGTTGCTCCCAGGATTGACACATCGTGCCCCATGCCGCGGAGAGTCTCGCTCACATGGTATTCGGTCGTAGGTTCCTGCCGGGCGGTAGTGAATTCCGGGTCGTCAGCCCGAATCTCCGCTTCGTCCACCAGAACCGTGATATTCAGTCTCTTGGCCATCAGCGTTAATGTCTCCTGTGCAGTCTTAAAGTATTACTCGCGATGGCGGTCAGTAGTGCCGTTACTCCTATGATATCGTCCTTTTTTGCATACAGCTCAAGTGTCTCGCATCGCCCTATTAACCTGTTGACGAGTTGATGGATGTCATATTTGCGGTGGTCTGTCCACCTTGTTGCATTATCGACGAGCTGCCGGCGGTTCTGTCTGAGGAATTTTGCCGCCTTGACCAGTCGCGAGGCCCCTGCCTGCCTTGCCGGGAACATTTTTTTCAGACTATCGTCGTAGTATCCTCGAAAGTCGGTGCCCAGGGACCTGCGCTTTCGTTCGTAGTGCGCCGCTAATGTCGACCTCATTCGCGAGGCTGAGAAGGGAGGATGTCCCTGTACTGTCTGCAGAGCAGGGCGCTCGCCTATGCCGGCCATAAGCCGCTCGACATACCGCAGTTTTTTAATTACAGGCCAGTCCTTGTACTTTTGCTGCCAGCGGCTTTCCGGCGTCAGCCAGACAGCGAACGTCTCGGCAAAATCCTCGTCCGGATGTGCCTGGGCGTAATTGTCCTCCAAATGAATCACGTACCGTCTGGAATAGGGCTGCGAGTAATATGAGTTTGAGTACCTCGCTGAGAATGGGCCGAACAACTGCCGCCATCGCGTCTTCTTATAGAGTTCATAGGCGTAGTTCAGGACATGTCCGCACTCGTGACGCAGAAGTTTCATACAGGATTGTTCTGTCCCTCCTTCCACTTCGAACATCATTTTCTGCTCAATTTGTTTCAGGCGTGGATGGGCCAGGCAGAACGGAATACCGATGATAGGGATTTTGTCGGGACACAGCCACTCGTCGGAGAGGTAGCACGCCGGACGAAAGTGTATGCCTTTGGCGTCGAGCTCGTCGTAGAGCACTTCTATAAGCGGCTCAAGGGCCGAGCCGGCTATACGGACATTGAGCCGGCGAACTTGCATCTGGAGGATTTGCTCGTCCGGCAGTTCCTGCCAATTTCTGATAAACTGCTCTTTTGCCATTGTGCTGTTTCCCGGCTGGGCCGGTCGGAATAACGTCTCGACGCCGAAATTCACCGTTATCTGCGGGCACTGGTTCACAATTTATGGCGCCGCCATAAATAGCATATATCGCCTGTCGTGGCAAGCAGACAACTATTCGCTCTTGAGATTTCAATCCTGCGGGTTTTGAACTTCCGGGCCGGCGGCTCTTGTAATCTGCGCCGACTCTAATATAATGAGACCTTCAAGATTTTGACAGATACTGTTGGGAACCTGATATGGCCCGGATTACAAAACTCGATGACATCGTGTCGCTCTGCAAGAGGAGGGGGTTCATTTTTCAGTCCAGCGAGATTTACGGTGGTCTGGCGAGCTGTTACGACTACGGGCCCCTCGGCGTGGAGCTCAAAAACAACGTGAAAAAGGCCTGGTGGAAAAGCGTTGTCCGCATGCGGGACGACGTGGTGGGCCTTGACTCCAGCATCCTGATGCACCCGATGGTATGGAAGGCAAGCGGGCATACCGACGAATTTGCCGACCTGATAGCTGAATGTAAGAAATGCAATGTCAGAACCAGGGTCGACCACCTCAAAGATGCCGAATCTGCCCCGCCCGACGAGCAGGTCGCCGACGAACGCGGCGAGGAACACACCGAACACGTCGCTCTGGATAAGGCGCTGGCAGGGGCGCAGGATTTGAGCGCCAAGGTGTGCCCCAACTGCGGCGCGGTCGGTGCGTTTACTGAGCCGATGCCGTTCAGGCTGATGTTCGAGACCCGGATGGGCGCTAACGTCGATGATTCGATGACGTTATATCTGCGGCCTGAAACCGCGCAGGGTATCTTCGTGAATTTTGCCAATATCCTGGATACCGCCCGCGTCAGGCTTCCGTTCGGAATTGCCCAGACAGGCAAGAGCTTCAGAAATGAGGTGACCACGAAAGCCTTCATCTTCCGCACAAGGGAGTTCGAACAGGCCGAGCTCGAGTTCTTCTGCAAGCCCGGAACAGACGAACACTGGTGGAACACATGGAAGGAGCTTCGTTTTAACTGGTACGTGGAGTTGGGAATAAAACCACGGAACCTGCGTTTGCGTAACCACGCGGCCGATGAGCTGGCCCATTACGCCAAGGCCTGCGTGGATATTGAATATAAGTTCCCATTTGGCAGCGGCGACTGGCAGGAGCTCGAAGGAATCGCCAACCGCACCGACTACGACCTGCGCCAGCACCAGCGAGGGATGAGGACCCTCAACAGGTGGTACGAAAACAACCGGGACCTTACAAACATCGAACTCGTGCCGGAAGCCGAGGACTATGCCTCCGGGCCGCTTTCGTACTTCGACGACGAACAGAAGAAACGCTATATCCCTTACGTGATTGAGCCAAGCGCCGGGATAGACAGAAGCGCGCTGGCCTTCCTGGTCGATGCCTATGATGAAGAAGAGGTCCGCGGCCAAACCAGAAACCTGCTCAGATTCCATCCTGAGCTGGCGCCGATAAAGGTCGCTGTCTTTCCGCTGGTCAAAAAAGATGGGATGCCTGAAACAGCGAGAAACATTTACGATGACCTGAAACGCCATTTTGGCTGCTTCTATGACGAGAAAGGCGCCGTCGGCAGGCGTTATCGCCGACAGGATGAAGCGGGCACGCCGTTTTGTATTACGGTTGACGGCCAAACGAAAGAAGACAACACCGTCACCGTCCGCCAGCGCGACTCGATGGAGCAGCAAAGAGTATCAACCGACAAACTGTTAAACTATGTTCGTGAAAGATTGGAGGTCTGAAATGATTGTTGACAAAATTGAAAATGCCGGACTTTACAAGAGTCTCTCTGAGCGTATTGCCAAGGGTCTGGAGTTGTTGAAGGATGCCGCTATTGCCGCGCAGGAAAACGGCAGGTACGAAGTGGACGGCGATAACCTGTTCTACATGATTCAGCGGTACCCGACCAGGAACAAGGAGGACATGTTGTTCGAGGCCCATAAGGACTATATCGATATCCAGGGGATTATCGACGGCGAAGAGACGATAGGATACGCCCTCACCGAGACCCTGGGAGAAGCGGTTCAGCCTTATAAGCCCGACGTGGCGAAATACGCGGACCCCAAGTTCTTCACAGAGGTCAAATTAGCCAAAGGTATGTTCGCGATATTCTATCCCGACGATGCACATAAGCCGTGCTACGATTACCGCGACGGCAAATCGAACGTCCACAAACTCGTCGTCAAGGTGCGGATAAGTTAGGATAAAGAGCGAAATGACTGACGGCCAGGCCCAGAACGCTCAGCCGCAAACCAATGCGCCGAGGAGCAAGTTGTTTCGGTCGGCTGCAATTGTCACGGCAATAGTGCTGCTTATGCTGGGCCTCTTGTGGGCCGGCGGAGTATTGTCCGGCCGGGGTGCAGAGCGGAAGCTGGCGGCTATTGAGGCAGCGCGGGCGATACCGGATGAAGAAAACGCGGCGGTAATCTACACGAAACTTGCCACGACGCTCGATGTTCCGGTGACCAAGAGGACTTTTGCTGACCTGTTCAAGAGCACGGGTGGGTACCCGGTCTACACCAGGCCGTGGCCGAGCAGCCGATACCCTCAACTGGCCGAGTTTATCGACAACCAGCAGGATGTGCTCTCAACACTCAAACGGGCGTCGATGAAAGAAAAGTGCCGGTTTTCTATAGTTCTTGAGCCGGACAGCTCCCGGGGGTTAGCCCGAGCGTTATGGTCTATGCGCCTATGGCAAAACCTGCTTGTAGTCGCGGCAAATAACGATATAGCCGAAGGGCGGCTCCGGGAGGCAGTCGAGAAATATCTGTGTTTGATTAGAATGGCAGGCCACCTGTATCAGCAGCCGACCAGCGTATCCTTTCGGCGGGGTTTCGCCTTAGAAGGCCTCGCGTTGAGGAATTTGAACAGATTAATAGTTCAGGGCCGCATCAGTGCGGAACACTTGGCTCAAATTGAAAAAGTCCTTTCGAGTACAAAAGCCATCCCAAGAAAGGATTGGGTCGGGGTTCTTAAGGTAGAACAGCTATATCGAGAATATCAGCTTGAGCGTGTGAGTTTGTGGGAGCGGTTTAGGACCGGCATAACTTGGCCGAAATTGTCCAGGGGCGTGCCTACTTATGTGGTGAATTTTCAAATGTTACGCATAATCTACTACCGGTTGTCCAGTTTGCGATACGGAAGCAAAATACTTCTCGCACTAAGACGATGCAAAGAGCTTAATGGCTCCTGGCCCGACAGCTTGCAAAATATAGAAGAGTTTGCATCAGAGGCTCTGTTCTTCGAACCTATGAAAAACAACAATTTTCTCTACAAAATAAATGGCAAAACCCTTGGATTTTACAGCGACCCTGTAAACATCGATAATTTTGTCTATAAAGTAAATGCTCGCAACTTTACACTTTACAGCAAAGGTAGGAACAAAAAAGATGAAAACGGGAAGGGACCTTCATCTCTTTTCCCGATTCGAATGTATCTAGGACCCGAGGACGATGTTGTAATCTGGCCGGCAACCCAGTTGAACCCACAGGAGCTTTCGATGATTTACGGTGGGGCTATTGATTATTAAGGGAGGTCACATAGACAAATGACTGACGAGCGTACACTCATTAGCGACTTAAAGGGCGAAGTTGGCAAGCAGGTCACCCTGTCGGGATGGCTTTATAACAGCCGGTCCAGCGGCAAGATACAGTTTTTGATTCTGCGTGACGGCACGGGACTGTGTCAGTGCGTCGTGGAAAAGGACAAACTCGGCGCCGAGCTGTTCGGCCGGCTCAGGCGCCTCGGCCAGGAGTCTTCGCTAACCCTCACGGGGATGGTTCGCGCCGACGAAAGAAGCGTGGGCGGCTGCGAATTAGCGGTTACGGACGCACGCATAATCGGGCCGGCGGAAGGCTATCCGATTACGCCAAAATCGCACGGCATAGATTTTCTCTTCAGGAATCGCCACCTGTACCTGCGTTCGCAGCGGCCCTGGTGCATCGCCAGGATTAGACATACCGTTATCGACGCTATCAGGAGCTTCTTTAACGATAATGGTTTTACGCTCATTGATACGCCCATCTTCACGACTATGGCCGCCGAGGGTGAGCAGACCTTGTTCGGGGTCGATTATTTCGGCAGCAAGCTTCATCTGACTCAGACCGGCCAGTTGTATTTAGAGGCGGCGGCGATGAGCTTCGGCAAGGTCTATTGTTTCGGGCCGACGTTCAGGGCCGAGAAGAGCAAGACCCGCCGGCACCTTACCGAGTTCTGGATGGTCGAGCCGGAGGTGGCCTTTATCGACCTGGACGGCCTGCTGGAATTGGCGGAAAACTTCGTCTCCTTCGTTGTCGAACAGACGCTCCGGAAGAATAAGGCCGAGCTTCAGAGCCTGGGGGCCGACACCGCCGCCCTGGAGAAAATCAAGGCGCCCTTTTACAGGCTGACTTACACCGATGCCGTTGATATTCTAACCGGCCCCAGGACCAAAGACTTTCTGGCCAAAGAGCTCGAGGATTTGAAGAACCAGAAACAGCAATTACAGTCGCGAATCGCCGAGCTTGAAGAAAAGCAAAAAGTCCAATTGAAACAGTTCCAGCAGGATAAGATTTCGGCTGACCTTATTGAGCTAAACGCCGATTTGGCTGAGGTCGACACAAGAATCGAGAACAATCCGAAGCACGCCCAATTGGCGGCCGAGTTTCGATGGGGCAAGGACCTGGGCGGCTCGGACGAGACCATCATCTCCCGCATGCACGACAAGCCCGTTTTTGTCACGCACTATCCCGGCCAGGCCAAGGCATTTTATATGAAGCTCGACAGGGACAATGAAAAGGTCGTTCTCAATTTCGACCTGCTCGCGCCGGCAGGCTTTGGTGAAATAATCGGCGGCTCCGTCAGGGAAGACGACTACAACGAGCTCATCGAGCGAATAAAGGCAGAGGGCCTTGAGCCGGATAATTACCAGTGGTACCTCGATTTGCGAAAGTACGGCTCGGTACCGCACGGCGG
>JAUWKC010000326.1 GCA_030607345.1 Planctomycetota bacterium
AGGAGGCAGGACAGGAGCGTTCCGAGTTCGACATCGAGCAGTTAAGGCAAACGGCGGGCGACTACAATTCTGTAGCCGAACAGTTGAGCGGGAAATATGGCATCAAAGTATACTCAGGCCGGACCGGTCTGCTCAACGCCGCTGAGGTTCAGCAGGACCAGTATATGAGCCGCCTGTACCTGCAAAGCTCCGGACAGCAGCTTGTCGGGTTCGGTCAGTTGGTCTTTGCGGTCGAAGGTCTTCAGGGCAGTGAGCTTGGTCCGCTTGCCATAGAGAAACCGCGGCTGTACGAAAACATCGGGCCTTTCAAAGATATAATGCTCAGGGTGATGCTGGTTGCCAGGGTTACAGAAGCGAAGGAGGCTTCTGAGCCGGAAAGTGTGGACGTGAGCTTCAGCACGAGAAGTCTGGAGCTTGACGAGCAGCAGGCATCTGCTCAAGCCGACGCCAACGATGAAGATGCCGAATCGGCCGACGAGAACATTCACTCGGTCAGGGCGAAAGTAGTTGAAGATTTGAAGAGGCTTGCGGCCCTGGAGACGGCGGGCAGGAAAGCTGCGGAGTTTAAGGTACTGATTGCAGAACTCGGCTGGGAAGACGCCGTTGATAAGTTCAATGAGCTTTACGGTCCGGTGGATGCGAATGAAAACGACCCGAATTCGGAATCGCAGGACGATACGATAAAAGACGCGGAGAAACCTTTCAGGCTCGAAACGTTTACCAGCCGCCACCGGGTGTCCAGTGAGAGCTTGTTGACACTTGCCGTGCAAAGCCGGGGTAATCCTGCAGGCCGAGTCATAGTTGACTCTGCTAAGAAGCAGGGTATGCTTATGGAGCAGCTTTACTCGCTTGTGCCGCCGGATTCCAATAACCTTGAGACGGTGCCTTTCATAACGGAATTCAGACCTGATATGAGTTATTACTGCATCAAGCAGCTTTCAATCAATCGTGTCAGCCCGGAACAGTACAGGCAATTCAAGCCGATTCAGTCGTACCTGGCGGATATGGCGGACTCGCAGAGTCTTGCGGTGGTTCACTTTAATCCCGAGAACATAGTAAAACGCGTAGGTTTTGTTGCGGTTCGGCAGGACAAAAAACCAGAGCCTTCAGACGCCAACAAGCCGGCGGATACGGACGAGGAGTCGTGATGCAGCGGAGCAGTAAGGGCAACCCGTTTGTCTTCTTGTCGCTGGTTGGAATGCTGGCGTGGGCGGTGCCTGGTGCCGGACATCTTATTCTCGGCGAAAGGGATAGATTTGTAATTATATTTGTCACTATATTACTTACCTTTTGCGCCGGGATATACATAGGTTCGATTGGTGTCATCGACCCGGTGGGTTCGACCCCGTGGTACGTGGCCCAGATAATGACTTCGCCGGCCGTTGCCGTCCTGGGCAAAATCACCGCCGGTGGGGCCTATCGTGTCTATGGCTGGCCAAATGAGATCGGCCAGATATACACGAGCACTGCGGGGCTGCTCAACCTCTTGTGTGTTGTCAACGCTGTTTACATCGCTTATCTTGGCGGAAAACGGCCGGCGGAAGACTGAAATGTTTATGAGCCAGTTCTGTTTCTTGTGTTTGGTTTTACTCCAGGGTCAAGCGAGTCTCTTGACGGCAAGTTTTACGTCTCCGGAACAACTGGGGACGTCTCCGAGCACGATGCTGTGGCTCATGCCGCTGGCGGCCGCGATAGCGGTGGTCTACAAGGCGACGAAGCTCTCGGCAATCAAGCCAGGCCATTTCGTCAAAGAAGTGGTGGTTCTGTTCGGCTCGATAGTTGTTTTCATAATCATATCGGCAATTGTGCTGCTGGGATTCGCGTGGCTGATTTCTTAGTCCGGGCCGGGCGCCTAACGGAAAATTCTCTAAGGATTGAGGCCTGAATCTTCGGGGTCAAGTATTCCCAATTCGGCCAGGGCATTGAGCGCCGCCTTTTGTTCTGCTTCCTTTTTGTTCGTTCCCCACGCACTTGGAAAGTG
>JAUWKC010000165.1 GCA_030607345.1 Planctomycetota bacterium
ATCTCTCTTGCTATGGGGTGCATCGCAGAAGACAGCATTGCTGCAATTGAGAGAATTCTGAAGGAAATCGCAGCCAAGCCTGCGCCGGGCAAACTAAAAGTTACAGGCATCGTAACTACAGAAAATGCGGCCGGTGACAAAGTATCAAGTTTTGAAATGGAGAATACGCGCCGGCTGCAACTGCTTCACGAGCAGGTAATGCAAAAACTCGAGCCTTACCTGGGCTGCGACGTAAGGGCGGATATGCTGTTTGACCCGGACCAGGTGAGCGAATCGACCTTGCTGTGGATTCGGAACTATCGTGAGGAATCGAGTTTCATAAACTTCCGGCCCCATATAACAGTCGGGTATGGCGAGCCCGATGACCCTTCTTTGAGCTTTGAGTTTGAGACGTCGGAACTAGCCTTGTGTCACCTGGGAAATCACTGTACGTGCAGAAAGATTCTGGTATCAATTGAGCTCGCTACTCAACCGTAACACTCTTCGCCAGATTGCGGGGCTTATCAACATCGTGGCCGCGGAGTACGGCTGCATGGTAGGCCAGGAGCTGCAGCGGTACGACGGCTAACATCGGCTGGAGCATTTCAGGGGCATCGGGAATCGTAATCAGTTGGTCGGCGTGCCGGCTGACGTTCTCGTCACCCTCGGCAGCAACGGCGATGATTTTACCGCCGCGGGCTTTAACCTCTGCGATATTGCCCATAATCTTGTCGTACTGCGGGCCGCTGGTGGCAATAAAGACAACAGGCATCTTGTCGACAATCAACGCGATAGGCCCATGCTTCATTTCTGCCGCTGGAAGGCCCTCAGCGTGGATATAGCTTATTTCCTTGAGCTTCAAAGCTCCCTCGAGAGCGACGGGGTAGTTGAAGCCTCTTCCGAGGAAGAGCCAGTTGTTCTTGTCGATGTTGGCCGATGCGATATCTTTGATATGTGCGGACTGCTCCAAAATTCGGGCTATTTTGTCGGGTATTTGAGAAAGCTCCCGGATAAACCTTTCGGCCTCGTCACTGCTGATATGGCGTCGCCTGCCCAGCTCGATTGCCAGCATTGTCAGTACCGCTACCTGTGCAGTGAAGGCTTTCGTGCTGGCCACCCCTATTTCGGGTCCGACGTGCAGATAGATACCGGCATCGGTCGCTCGTGCAATTGACGAGCCCACCACATTAACGATGCCCAGGACGGTGGCTCCCCGCTCTTTGGCCTCCTCCACAGCCGCAATAGTGTCCAGCGTCTCTCCCGATTGGCTTATCGAGATAACGACCGTGCCGTCTTCGACGACGGGGTTGCGATATCGAAACTCACTGGCGTATTCCACCTCCGTCGGAATCCTCGCCAGGTGCTCGAACAGGTATTCGCCGACCAGGGCGGCGTGAAATGCAGTTCCGCAGGCGGTTAGTATAAGACGCCTGGTGCGCGTAAGCTGCCTGAGGTAAGCAGCTATTCCGCCAAGTTTAATCCTGTTTCCCTGGCGGTCGACCCGCCCTCCCATGCAGGTGCTCAGTGCCTTTGGCTGCTCGAAAATCTCCTTAAGCATATAGTGCTCAAAACCGCCAAGCTCAATCTGGTCCAGCGAGAATTCTATGTGCTGCAGGTCCTTGGTAACAGTGACGTTATCGACCGTCTTTGTATAAAAACCCTTCGAGCTGATGGTCACCATCTCGTTGTCGGAAAGATATACAGCCTGGGTTGTGTGCTTGACGATGGCGGCCGCATCGGATGCCAGAATATACTCATTGTTGCCGACGCCGAGGATTAGAGGGCTGCCCCGTTTTGCGCCGATGACCATATCGGGAAAATCCACGCAGAGAATTGCCAGTCCGAACGTTCCGTGCAGCTCGTGAAGCGCCCGCTGCACAGCCCATTCGAATCTGTTCTGCCCGTCGGACTGTTTTTCCCCCTGGCTGTCGGCGCCTTTATTGTAAAAGTACCCGATTAAGCTTGCCGCTACTTCGCTGTCGGTTTCGCTTGAAAAGGTGGTCCCTTCGTTTTGAAGCCATGTTTTCAATGTACTGTAGTTTTCAATTATGCCGTTATGTACGACCGCAATTTTCCCGGTACAATCCACATGCGGATGGGCGTTAACATCATTCGGTTGACCATGCGTGGCCCAGCGTGTGTGCCCGATACCGGTCGTTTCCCGAGCGTCAGGCTCATCGAGAATTGCCTCCAAAGAGCCGATTCTGCCGCTGGTTTTCTTAATCTTTATGGCGCCGCCGCCGAGCAGGGCAATACCGGCGGAATCGTAGCCCCGATACTCCAGACGTTTCAAGCCCTCGATAAGAATCGGTTGGGCGCTCTTTTTACCCAGATAAGCGACTATACCACACATGCATATCTTCTCCCAGGAAACCCAGGCTCGCCGTCAAAGAACACAGCGGACATAAATCAGAACCGTCCCCTTCAGTTGTGCTAATCGCATACCATTATAGCAAAGGCGCTTTGATTTACAAACACATTTTGCTTAAGTGCTTTATCAGATATACTTATTTGACGAACCATGTTTTTTGAATTCTAATTCAGCCTGCAGGTTATAGGCCTTATTTGCGGTTTTCCTGCTGAAGCGAAGTGATGAGTATGGACGTATAGATATTTATGATAGTGATTATAGACTACAGGGTGGGCAACGTCAGGAGCGTGCGCAATGCGTTTCGCCATATAGGCTGTGACGTCGAGCTAAGCAACAAATCCGCGGCTATTGAGAAGTCCTCAGGTCTTGTCCTGCCCGGCGTTGCGGCGTTTGGTTATGCGGTCAGCGCCCTGAGTCCCGTGGCGGAGCTTATCCAAAAAGCGGTATCTGCCGGCAAACCCCTTTTGGGTATATGCGTCGGGTATCAGATGCTTTTCGACCGCAGCAGCGAGCATGGCCTCCACAAGGGACTCGGTCTTGTCTCAGGCGACGTGGTGCCAATTCCTCCCGGCAGGACCATTCCACATATGGGCTGGAACCTGGTGAAACTGCCCGATGATATGGACCTGCTCAAGGGGCTCCCAGGCGAGAAGCGTTTTTACTTTGCACACTCTTTCTATGCCGACGTTACCGACAGTGAGGCGAAAGTTGCTTATACCGATTACGGCTTTGATTTATCTGCTTCGGTGCAGAAGGCGAATGTATACGGCGTACAGTTCCACCCGGAAAAGAGCGGCAAAAGCGGCCTGAAAGTGCTGCAGAATTTCGCCGAAATTTGCGAAAAGGGCAAAGGCCGATGCTGACCAAAAGAATAATTCCCTGTCTCGACGTCAAGGATAATCGCGTAGTCAAAGGCGTGCAGTTTTTGAATCTTCGCGACGCCGGCGACCCTGTTGAACTCGGAGCCAGGTACAGCGCAGAAGGCGCCGACGAGCTGGTGTTCTTGGATATCACTGCCACGATTCGCTCGCGCCGGACAATTGTCGAACTCGTTGAGAAAGTGGCCGACAACGTTTTCATACCCTTTACCGTAGGCGGCGGGATTCAGACCTCCGAGCAGATTGACACGATTCTGCGAAGCGGCGCCGACAAGGTTTCCGTGAACACCGCAGCCGTGGAGACCCCGAATATAATCACTGAGGCCGCCGAGCGCTTCGGCAGTCAGTGTGTAGTCCTTGCCATTGATGCCCGGCGGTCGAAAGACAACAAAGGCAGATGGCAGGTGTGTGTCAAAGCCGGTTCCGAGCCGACAGAGAACGACGTGGTGGAATGGGCGATTAAAGGGGAGAAACTGGGCGCCGGCGAGATTCTGCTGACCAGTATGGATGCCGACGGCACCAAGGCCGGCTATGATAATGAGTTGAATAACGCCGTTACCCAGGCAGTGAATATTCCCGTGATTGCCTCGGGCGGCGCGGGAAAACTGGAGCACTTATACGATGCGATTGCCGACGGCGGCGCCGACGCCGTGCTGATGGCCTCTATCAGTCACTTCGGAAATTACACTATTAAACAAATGAAGCAATACCTCGCCAGTCGGGGCATACCTGTAAATCTGTAATACCAATGTGTGGCAATACTGGCCAAATGCACGCTACAAAGGCCGGCTATACCAATATTGATTAATAATATCAGGAGTACCAAACAGCAAGAACGGCAGCGATAGCAGGATGATTACGGCAAGATAAACCACAAATGTGACCAGAAGCTCCTTTCGGTTTTCGGGTCGAGCCTTCTTGATTAAAAATCTGAGTGGTGCATTTATCAGTGCGGCAATAGATTTCGGAATAGGGAACATGAAGGGCATACTTCGCCGGTACGAATCATATCCGGCGCCGAGAGCTCTTTCCATTCGAATCTCCTCCCCCAGAGCCACGCAGACGATAATAAGTGACGTAATTACCCACGGCAAACTGGCCCCCGGATTTTCTCCTCCCATGACAGCTGGTACATTAGATAATAACAGCATCACGCCATAGCTCCATACGAGCCAGCCCAAGTATTGTGGATGCCGTGAAAACCGGTAGACCCAGGAATCTACAATCCCTTTTCCCTGCAGCTTGGCACGAAGCCAAGTTTGTATGCTTAAGAGGAATAACAAGAACCCCAATACCACTAAGAGTAGGGGCAGAAACACGCCTATTATAACTCCAATTTTCTCTCCTATGAGCGTGAATGGGTAAACTATAATAATGTATGGCAGATAGACTATATTGCCCAGATGCATCGCGTCTGGCCAAAAAGGTAACCATAAAGTCCGCACTATCCCTATGCCGGCAAGAAAGAACAT
>JAUWKC010000213.1 GCA_030607345.1 Planctomycetota bacterium
CCTCCACCTCCGCCTCCGCCGCCCGAAAGTACGAGCACAATGGTCAACGAAGACAAAGGAATCCATATTAACTGTCCCCCCCCTCCACCCGGCTGGAGGGGTAGAGGTGGAGGAATCTATTGCTACGACAGCAACGCCACCCTGACAAACTGTAAATTCATCAATAACTCAGCCCACCAATATGGCGGCGGCATATATAACTATAACAGTAGCCCGACATTGACAAACTGCACTTTCAGTGGAAACTGGTCCGACTCCGGCGGCGGTATGGAGAACCAGTATTACAGCAACCCGATACTGATTGACTGTACATTTACTGCTAACAGTTCGGTCTACGGAGGCGGCGGGATGCGCAACTACTCCAGCAACCCGGCATTGACCGACTGTGCCTTTATCGATAACTTTGCAGGATGGAGCGGCGGCATGGGCAACTACTACAGCAGCCCGACTCTCAACGATTGCATATTCAGCAGCAACCAGGCAGACACCGATGGAGGCGGGATGAACAACGGTACTCTATGCAGTCCTATGCTGACGAACTGTACCTTGAGCGGAAATTCAGCAGTAAATGGCGGCGGGATGTATAACTACGAGGGCAGTCCGACGCTGACGAATTGCACGTTCAGCGGAAACTCTGCCGAAACTGGTGGCGGCATGTATCTCTCCGGTAACAGCACTTCGATACTGATAAACTGCATCCTTTGGAACGATACACCTGAGGAAATATATGTGGAGAGTGGTTCTATGCCTGTAATAACTTATAGCGATGTACAGAACGGCTGGCCGGGCGAAGGCAACATCGATTCTGATCCGTTATTTGTCGAGCCGGGTTACTGGGATACGAACGGAGTGTGGGTTGAGGGCGATTATCACCTGCTGCCTGATTCGCCGTGTATTGATGCGGGTGATCCGAATTACGTAATGGAGCCCAATGAGACGGATTTGGACGGCAGGCCGCGTGTATTGGATGGAAACGGCGATGGTATCCCAGTGGTTGATATGGGCGCTTACGAGTACATGCCCTCTATACCGGCCGAGGTCAGGATTATTCCCCGTACTATAAATCTGGCGAGCAAAGGCAATTGGCTTACCTGTTATATTTGGTTACCGGAAGATTGCAATGTTGCTGATATTGACCCGAACAGCGTTTTTCTTGAGGGTGAAATTGAACCTGAGCAATTCTGGATCAATGAAGAGCAACAAGTCGCGATGGCCAGGTTCAGCCGTGAGGGGTTGCGGGGTATTATCAGCACAGGTGAAGTTGAGCTGACAATTAGCGGCCAATTGACGAACGGAAGTATATTTGAGGCAATAGATGTAATCAGAATTGTAGATAGAAGCAGGGAAAGAAGTGAGAATTTAGAATGATGCGGGATGCTCGGTTCCCGATTTGAAGGAAAAAATACGAAATTTGAAACACTAAACAGTATCAAAATATGAATGCTCAAATGAGCAAAACGGGAGCGGCCATCCCCAAGCCCTACGGGCTTGAGGCTGCCACCCAGCCGTGCTGATTTAATATGTCAAAGAGTTAAGGGCAGAAAAGAACTGCCATATAAATTTGGGGGATAAGCGAAGTCCCTTATTAAATTAATGTGCTAAATATGCAGGGACCGCTTACTTACGTGCGCGGCTCAACTTAAGTCGGGTAATGATTTACGAGACTAAGTTATTTTGCATCTTTTTGCAGCTTGTATTCGACAGAGTCGGTGAGTGCCTGCCAGGAGGCTTCGATGATGTTTTCAGAGCAGCCGACGGTGCCCCAGATAGAAGTTTTGTCCCGCGATTCGATTATTACCCGGACCCGTGCGGCAGTCCCGGCTTTAGCATTGACCACGCGAACCTTGTAATCAATCAGGTGAACGTCCTTAATAGCCGGATAGACATTCTCCAGCGACTTTCGCAATGCTGCGTCAAGGGCGTTTACCGGGCCATCCCCTTCTCCGACGACGTGCTCTACTTTATCGCCGACCTTTAGCTTGACCGTGGCCTCGTTGGCCATCTCTCCTGATGTGCGTTTCTCTGTGGTTACATAATACTTTATAAGCTCAAAAGAAGGCTTGTATGTGCCCATAACCTTTTTTACCAGAAGGTCAAAGGATGCGTTTGCAGCCTCGAATTGGTAGCCTTCATTTTCGAGCTCCTGGACGCGAACAAGTATTTCTCTTGCTAATTTCTTATCCTCGGCGATTTTTGCCTTTTCGAGCTCGGCAAGTACGTTTGATTTGCCGCTGAGTTCAGAAATGAGGAACCGTCGTTCATTTCCGATGACGGCCGGGTCGATGTGCTCGTAGGTGCGTTTGTTTTTTCTCAGGGCGTCTACGTGCAGACCTGCCTTGTGAGCAAAGGCGCTTTCGCCGACATAGGGCATATTCATTACCGGGGTCAAATTGCCAATCTCGAATATGAAATGGGAGACTTCGGTCAGTGTTCTGATTTTCTCCGGGCTAAGAACTTCAATACCCATCTTAAATGCAAGATTGGGTATAACGGTGCACAGGTTGGCGTTGCCGCACCGCTCGCCGAGTCCGTTGACCGTTCCCTGGATGTGGCGGGCGCCGGCCCGAACGGCGGCGAGAGTATTAGCGGTGGCACAGTCGCTGTCATTGTGGGCATGGATGCCGACCGTCAGCGGGCCAAACTTATCACAGACGGTTTTTGTGATTTCGTGCACTTCGTCTGCTAAAGAGCCGCCGTTAGTATCGCAAAGCACCAGCACGTCAGCGGCAGCTTCGGCGGCAGCGGAGAGGACCTTCATTGCATACTCGGGATTATTTTTGTAGCCATCGAAGAAATGTTCAGCGTCGAAGATTGTCTCAATGTTGTGCTTTTTTAAGAAATCAGTGGAATCGGCGCAGATAAATACGTTTTCATCGAGGGAACAGCCGAGCACCTGGCTTACCTGCATATCCCATGTTTTGCCGACCAGTGTAGCAGTCGGTGTCTTGCAAGCAAGCATAGCGTTGAGTGAGAGGTCATCGGAGACGCTGCAATCAGCTCTGCGGGTGTTACCAAAAGCAGCGATTTTTGAGGTCTTTAAGCCGAGTTTGGCTGCTTCCTGAAAAAACTGCATCTCCTTGGGATTGGAAGCTGCGAAACCACCTTCAATATAATCGAGGCCAAGCTCGTTAAGACGTCTGGCAATCGAGAGCTTATCTTCGAGCGAGAAGCTGACGCCTTCGGCCTGCATGCCATCTCGAAGGGTTGTATCGTAAAGTTTTATCTTTTCCATAGCTAATCTCTTATTACGTATATGCGTTTATGCGTAAATGAGTCGGTTCGTTAATTCGTTCGTACGCTATTTTTGATTAGCACATTCTACTACAGTGGTCTGAAATGTAAAGGAAAATCGAATGTTATAGTACATGGCAGATCGTGTATAGAGGACAGGAAAGGGTAAAATATATTTTGTAAAATTGTTGCAATTGGGTCTAAGAGCAAGTATAATAAAAGGTTTATGTCAATATTCACAAGAGATGTAGTTATATTTGCTATAGGATAAGATGCTGCTAACACAGATTCTTCAGCAAAAATGCGTCAAAGTTCCGCTGGAAGGCAAAGACAAAGAATCCGTAATAACGGAACTGGTGGAGCTGCTGGACGCAAACGGAGTGCTGCTCGACAAAGACGTTGCTTTGGACGCGGTTTTTACTCGTGAACAAACCCGAAGCACCGGAATCGGCTCTGGAATCGCCATTCCACACGGCAAATGCAAAGCCGTCAAAGAACTGGTTATGGCTTTTGGGATCGCAAGCGATGGAATTGACTTTGCAAGCGTCGACGGAAAACCGGTAACAATAGTGATTTTGCTGGTATCTCCGTCCGACCAAACCGGCCCTCATATTCAGG
>JAUWKC010000034.1 GCA_030607345.1 Planctomycetota bacterium
AAATATAGACGCAGAACTCATCTGCGAGGCCCTCTTTCAGGAATGAACCTATCACGGTCGGGCCTCCTTCCACAAGCAAGCGAGTCAGACCGCGCTCACTCAACCGGTCGATGAGAAAATGCAAATTCGATTGCCCGGGCGTATCCGGAAAGACAAGCAGTTCAGCTCCTTTGGCGACGAGAGCTTCGGCCGTCTCGGGTTGGGCGTCGATGGTATTCTGGCTCGTTAATATCAAAACCGGCGCCTTCTTCGTCGTCGAAAGCAGTCGGCAGTCAGAAGGAATCCTCAAGCTCGTATCCAGAACAATCCGCGTGAGCTCTTTGCCTGCGGGCGGCCTGACCGTCAAGAGCGGGTCATCGGCCAGCACAGTGTTAATCCCCACAACAATACCCTGGGCCCGGCGGCGCAGCTTCTGCACGTCCTTTCGGCTCTGCTCATTCGATATCCAGCCCTGCCGAGTGCTGTTGTCGGCCCAGCCAAGTTTTCCGTCGATGCTCTGGGCCCATTTTAGCGTGACCCAGCATTTGCCCGTCCGCGCGAACTTGATAAAAGGTCCGTTGAGCAGCCTGGCCTCGGTTTCACAGACTCCGGTCTGCACTTCGATGCCCGCGTTCTCCAACTGCTCGATACCGGCGCCGTTGGCGTGTTCAGAAGGGTCGAGCGTTGCCGCGACGAGCCTGGCGACCTTGCTCTCGATAATGGCATCCGTACACGGCGGCGTCTTTCCCTGGTGACAGCACGGCTCAAGGGTAACATACATAGTAGAACCTTTCGGGTCGATGCCCAGGTTCTTGCAGTCGGCAAGCGCGTTTATCTCGGCGTGCGGCCCGCCGAATTTCTTGTGCCAGCCGCTCCCTGCCACCTGACCGCCTTTTACAACAACGCACCCGACGGCAGGATTAGGCTCAACCGAGCCTACGCCCCGCTGTGCCAATTTCAGGGCCTGCCGCATATATTTTTCGTCGTCCTCTTTCATTTGCCTGCGCCTTATTCAAGCATTTTAAGAAACTGCTGTTCGTTTATGACGTTGACGCCCAGTTTGTGGGCCTTGTCGAGCTTGCTTCCCGGCTCTGTGCCGGCCAGAACGAAATTGGTCTTGCTGCTAACGCTGGAAGATGTCTTGCCGCCCGCGGCCTTTACCGCCTCCTGGGCCTGCTGCCGCGTCAAGCCAGCCAAAGTACCCGTGATAACGATTGTCTTGCCGGCCAGCTTGTCCGTACGCTTTAGCTGCACTTCTTCGGGCCTTACACCCGCTGCCAACAATTCTTCAATACCACCCACATTTCTTTCATTCCCAAAGTAATTATACACACTTTTTGCTCTGATGGCCTTTTCATCCATATCCTTTGCCTTCTGTACATCAGCTTCGGACGAAGCTAAGAGTGATATAAGGTCATCGATATCTGCTTTCATGATTTTTTCGAGCGAACCGAAATGTGCCGCAAGTTCTTGAGCAAATTGACCCCCGATGTGGGGGATGCCAAGGGCGGCAATGAGGCGCCACAGAGGCCTGTTCTTGCTCTTTTCGATGCTGTCAAGGACGCGCAGAGCGCCCTTTTCAGCCATGTGCTCCATTTTTATTAACTGCGACTTACTCAATTTATACAAGTCTGCAAAGTTGTTTACGAAGCCGGTGTCAACCAACTGGTCAATAAGGGCTTCTCCCAGATGCTCGATATCCATCTGACCGCGGCCGGCGAAGTATTTGAGGCGCTCCTTTAGCTGGCCTGGACAGTTCCGATTCAGGCACCGTACATAGACGCCGTTATCGTCCTTCTGCACTTTCGAGCCGCAGTCCGGGCACTGAGTGGGCGCCTTGAACGGCTTGGCGCCGGCAGGCCTTGACTGTTTCCTTACCTCCACCACCTGCGGAATTATCTCGCCTGCCTTTTCAATCACCACAGTGTCGCCGCAGCGGACATCCAGGCGTTGCAGCTCGTCGAAATTGTGGAGGCTTGCCCGCCTTACCGTCGTTCCTGAAAGTACCACAGCCTCCAGGTTCGCTACCGGCGTCAGGATGCCGCTTTTGCCGACCTGAACGTCGATTGATTCAACGACCGTCTCAGCCCGCTCGGCGGGAAACTTGTACGAGATACACCATCGCGGCGCCCTGCCCGTGGCGCCTAGCGCATCTCTTTGCTCGAAGCGATTGACCTTTATTACCATCCCGTCGATTAGGTAGTCGAGCTTCAAGCGACGCTGGTTCCAGCTCATGCAAATCTTTGTCACCTCGTCGATATCGCGGGCCTGTTCGATGTGAGGGTTGACCGGCAAACCAAGCTGTTTGAACCTGGCCAGCGTTCGGTAATGGTTCTGGGCAACCGGTTCCGAAAGCTCGCCCGTCGAATAGGCAAAAAAGGACAGTCGCCTTTCAGCGGTAACTCTGGAATCGAGCAGTTTCAACGAGCCTGCCGCGGCGTTCCTGGGATTGGCGAAAACCGGCTCGCCGGCCTCGGCACGAAGTCTGTTCATCTCAACAAAGGCTCTCGAAGGCATATACACCTCGCCTCGGACCTCAAGCACATCCGGGATTCTCCCCTCGGTGAGCAGTTTAAGCGGAACGGCCTTTATCGTGCGGACGTTGGCCGTCACGTCGTCGCCCACCTCGCCGTCGCCGCGAGTAGCCGCCCTGACCAGCACACCGCCTTGGTAGCGCAGACTAATGGCCAGACCGTCAATCTTAAGTTCCACCACGTAGTCATAATCACCCGTGCCCAGTCCTCTGCGAACCCTCTCGTCGAATGCCTTCAGCTCATCGGCGTTGTAGGTATTATCCATACTCAGCATCGCCACGGCGTGCCGCACCGAGGAAAAGCCCTCAAGTGGCCGGCCCGATACACGCTGGGTCGGCGAATCAGGCGTGATAAACTGCCGATTCGCCTCTTCGAGGGCCTTAAGCTCCGCAAAAAGCCTGTCGTATTGACGGTCGCTGACATCAGGCTGGTTCAGCACATAGTACAGCCGGTCGTGCCTGCGTATCTCGCTTCGCAGTCGTTCAATCTGCTTTTTCACATCTTCCACCATACAAAAGCTGTTTATACGCCGTACTTTCGCGATTTGCAAGCCCTATGAAAAATGCCGCGTCAACCCAAACCAGGGCCTGCACCACCGCCGGCGACCCCTGAGCGGCTTTGCCGCCACCTGCGTGAATTTGCGCAAAATCACCCACAAAATACTTGCCGTCGCCGCCCGCTGACCGTATAATGCCAATTGTTATGAATTATATTCGATTGAAATGGCTGGGAGACGAAGCGTTGATGTAGCAAAATCAACGCAGATTGATTGTGGCCTCCGTAGTGACAACGACCGTCATTTCTCTTGATTTGCTGAGAACCTCTTGACAAGGGGATTTTATGGGTAGAAAACAGTATTACCGTCCTCAAGGCCGGCTCTCGGAGAGCAATTGCGTTTCTGATGTCTGCCTCGCGTGTGCTTTGAGAAGGTTACAGTTTCACGAAAGGAGGCCCTGTCAAACCTAACGTCAGACGCAGTAATTGCTAAATCGTGTACCGAATCAGCCATACTTAGGAAATTCGGAAAAGTGTTGTTCGAGAATATTTGCAGTCGAAGCAAGGAGAAGAAATGAACATTTATGTAGGCAATCTATCACGTGATGTAACAGAAGAGGCATTGCGGCAGGCCTTTGAGGAACATGGCCAGGTAGCATCGGCCAGTATTGTCAAGGACAGGTTCACAGGCGAATCCAGAGGTTTTGGGTTCGTGGAGATGCCCTCCAAAACCGAAGGCGAGGCTGCAATTGCCGCGCTTGACGGACATGAGCTGGCGGACCGCGCCATCCGCGTCAACGAGGCTTACGCTAAAAGTGAGAACCACAGAGGAGGCGGCGGTGGTGGCGGTGGAGGTCGCGACAGAAGGGGCGGCTCCGGCAGGGACCGAGGCGGCAGAGGACCACGAGACAGGTACTAATACACCGACACGAATTAAAGGGGCCAGGAACGAATAGCGGCCTTGTCAATCGGCAGGGCCGTTTTGGGGCGAGGCAGGGTGTTCTTTGATGTATTCGAGCACCTTGACGGCTTTACCGCCCAAGTCGAAATCTTGACCTATCAACAACATCTTGTAATCTTGCTTCAGCTTGACCGCTATATTGTCTGGACCGGCAAAACCAATCAGTGGTACATTGTGCCGGTCGCACGCTTGCTTCACTTTCTCCCACGCCTCTGTGACCTCCGGATGCCTTTGGTTTCCGCCGTGGCCCACCGCGAAGCTGTAATCAAATGGACCAAACATCACCGCCCCGACGCCCCTGACGCTGAGAATCTCTTCTATGTTTCGAACAGCCTCCTGGTCTTCAATCATCATAATCGCCATCAAGTCCCCCTTCGGGTTCAAAGGCCAAACATCCGCACGCCGAACGTACTGCCTGGAAGAGAGTCCCCACAAGTAAGAGCACAGGCGCGGGCCTCCACCCCGGGTCCCTTGCGGCTCGGCTATCTTGGAGTCTTTCGGCTGCATGTAGCGACAGGCCTTGACTACCTTCTCCGCCTCGCGGGCATTGCGAACATGAGGAACAATTACGCCGTGCGCACCAAGGTCCAAAACCTGCTTGACCATCCAGCCGACCGGTCCGTCGGCGTCCTGCGGAATGCGGACCAGCACCGAACAGTTGGGCTGCAGATTGCCTTTGATATGGGTCTCGCGTCGAGAATTGCACGCCAACAGAAAATTACGCAGTCGGGCGACGTCAAAAGGCTCGTGTTCCATATCGACCAGTATGAAATCAATCATCGGCTTGGTTAGAGATTCCTCATACGTCGGACAACCATTGAATCTGGCCAAACCAATAGCCATTGAAGGATGTAGGTTGCTCAGCCAGATTCCCGTAACCAGGCGATTCCTTTCGAGCTTGTCAATGACCTTGTTCAGATGAAGGTACTGATTTTTATTTGTGGTTGGCTGCGCCGAAGTGCAAGCCCCAGTGGACAATAGAATTGCACCCGCCATCGGAATCAAGAAAGTCTTACATAGTCTCATCACGGTCCTTTCCCTTTCTTTGGGTCGCCATTTCCAGACCACCATCTACCGGGGCTTCTCTATAATCGGCGACCATAGGCCAGTTTACAGAAGCTCGAATTGTAGCAGCTCTCGCAGCTATCCGTCAATGTTCACCTGCACAAGATTTCCCTTACCAGGATTTGCCTATGAGTTAATTGTCAAAGAAGCCGCAAAGAGTCCCGTAATTGCAGATTGCGGCATCCGGGATAGCTGGCCTTTGGAGGTCGACCAACCGCCCGAATACGAATTTGCATAAAATGGCCAACGGGGCACGTCTTGTTATATGGTTGGTTTTGAACGATTTGGAATCCCTTGTAGGAGATAGTAGATGTATCGCAGAAAGGTTTCTACGGCATCGAGGAGTGTTCTATTTTTGTTTGTGGTGTTAATGGCGGGGACGGTTTTTGGCGGTGTGGAATTCAAGGGTGCGACCTGGTATTATTCGGGGGACCCGAGCGGTCGGCTCTTCGTCAATGCAGAAGGTAAACTCCAGTGGAATGTCAAGAAGCCCAACCAGTTGACGGTGAGGATACCGGAGCAGGATTTCAGCAAGTCAGGTGACAAGGTCGAATTTGCTCTGAAATGGAAGAGCGACGGTGATAGCGGATGCGAATGTGCAAATGAGAAGCATTTCCGCGGTGATTTCTGCAATGACGGCTCTATCGACTGCCTTGCGGGTACGGGCGATTTTCGGATGGGTCTTTATGATTCGAATAACATGGGCTACCTGGACAAAGACGCGCTGGGGACAAAAGCGAAAGTGTTTTCAGGTTACCTGGGGTATTCATGGCGCTTCTTTCCACACCTTTCGAGTGATACCGTTCAGAGAGTGTATGAGTATAAGGGCGCCGGTGACAACAGGGAGAGCCATACGAATATGAGTTTCTGGGAGAGGACGAAGAATCCTCGCAGCTCAACACTTCTTTCGACGTCGAATAGTTACAGGCGTCTTGGTCAGCCTTTGGCGGGAGGGTTCGAGCTTCCTTTGGGTGTCGAGGGTGTTTTGAAGCTTCAATTAGAGAGGCTTGCGGAGCGTTCGGTTAAGATGACGATTGAGCTGAACGGCCGCAAATACGAGCGGACGGATACTACGGCAGAGTATCAGCCGAAAAAAATCGATGTCTTTGCGATACAGTTTCCGAACGCTCGCAATTATGATTACGTCATGTTCGATACAGTCGAAGCCGAAGCTAAGACGGAGAAAGTTATTACCAGCTCTATCGGGATGAAGCTGGTTCGTATTAAGGCCGGTGAGTTTGTGATGGGCACCAAAGAAGCGAAGATTGCCGATGGTGTGGATATCGACGAAAGCCCCGACCATGAGGCAGTGATAAGCAGAGATTTCTATATGGGGGCGACGGAAGTTACGAACGCGCAGTTTGAGAAGTTCAAAGCCGGATACCGCAAAACGAGCGGCAAGCCGGATGAGCTTTCCAATGGCGACGGCGAGGCGGTAATCCATGTCAGTTGGCAGGATGCGGTCGATTTCTGCAAATGGCTCAGTCAAAAGGAGAACAGACCATACCGTCTGCCGACCGAGGCTGAGTGGGAGTATGCGTGCCGGGCGGGTACTACTACACTTTATAACACGGGCGATGAGCTGCCGAAGAGCTATCATAAGAACCAGGAGATTACGACCGGTCCGCAGAAGGTATCGCTGGTTGTGGGGCAGAACCCGCCGAATGCCTGGGGACTTCATGATATGCACGGCAACGTTGAAGAGTGGTGCATGGATTGGTACGGCCCTTATGCACCGGGCAGGCAGGTTGACCCGGTTGGTCGAGTGACGAGTGAGTTCAGGGTCAGTCGTGGAGGCAGTCACAGCACACTGGTCAAACACCTGCGGTCGGCCAACAGGATGGCTGCACTTGCGGAGGACAAGCACTGGCTGCTCGGATTTCGTGTCGTGATGGGCCAGGGCCCGAAGAGTAAGCCGCTGCCTGCTGTGGGGCCCAATCTTCACCGGCGTAATGTAAGCCAGAAGAAATATGACTGGAAGGCCAAAGTCGATATGAGCAAGCCCTATTTTGAGGGGCCGGTCCTGTTTGTGCGCAATGTCGAGCATCCGGAAAAGATTCCGCTGTACCACCACAATCATCTGCCCTGCATAACATGGTGCGATAACGGTGACCTTCTGACAACGTGGTTTTCGGTTACAAGTAGGAAAGTAGATAAGAACAGTAACGGTGAACGAGGCCGGGAGATGACTATCCTGGCGAGCAGGCTTCGATTGGGCAATGAGCAGTGGGACGTGCCGAGCGAGTTTTACAAGGTTCCGGACCGTAATATGACCGGTTCTGCCCTTGTCAATGACCGTCGGGGCATGCTTCACTATTTCAACGGTGTGTCCGTAGCTGAGAATTGGAACGTCAATAATATTCTTATTACGAAAACATCCGAAGACAACGGGGCCACGTGGTCGCCGACGAGAATTCTCAATAGTGTAAGAGGCGGTCCGCCGAATCAGCCTATTGATTCTGCCTATTGTGCTGACGATGGGCGCTTGGTAATTCCAACCGACTGGGCCAATACGGGTATGCAAGGCGGCGCGACGGGGCTTTGGATAAGCCAGGACAGGGGCAAAAGCTGGATGGTGACGGAAAAGCCCATCGAAGGAATACATGCGGCGGCAGTTGATTTTGGTAAGGGTAAGTTTATGGCATTAGGCAGGTCGAAAGCCAAAAAAACTATGCCTAAAAGTGTCACCACCGACAACGGCAGAAGTTGGCAGTACTCGCTGACCGACCTGCCGGGAATCGGCGGTGGGAAACGCTGCGTTTTGAGAAGCCTTAAGGAAGGCCCGCTGCTTTTGGTCTCTTTTACCAGGCGAAAAAGCAGGAAGAATCCGAACGCCGGGATGAAAATCATCGACGCGGCGGGTAGGGAAAGAACGGTCTATGGCATGTATGCGGCACTTAGTTTTGATGACGGCAGGACCTGGCCCGTGCGGAAATTGGTTACCGCAGGTGGGCCTGCCCGCGAGTATGACGGCGGAGCGTGGACACGCAAGTTCACGATGGATGCCAATAACGCAGAGCATATGGGCTACCTGGCGGGACTACAAACACCGGACGGAATGTTCCATCTGATTAGCAGTGCGCTGCATTATCAGTTCAACTTGGCGTGGCTTAAAGCTCCCATGCCCGCTGAATAACGTCGAGCATTAGCTCATCACGACTTCAATCCGCTCTCCCGCTTTCAATACCACGTCGGCGGCGAGCGAGACAAGCACCTTTTTGTTTTCCAGGTCGCCGGTGCCTTCCACCGGCTGGTCGTTCACGGTCACTTTCACCGACTGTGGAGTCTTGCCGGCCGGCATGGCAAAGGCGAGGCTGCGCAACCGCAACTGACCCCATTTAACTTCGATGGTCTCGTGCTGCATCGCGCCGGCGGTCTTTTGCGTGAACGTGCCCCACCCCTCTGCGCTGGTGAACGCCGCCTTGAAGTTCTCCGGCGTCAGACGCGGCGCAAAGCCTATGTGCCCTTTCGGTCCGTGATACTCGAAGCCGCACATGGCAGTGAACACGCCGTAGACAGCCATGCAGCGCACGTAGTGGTCGCCGCACTCGACTTCGTTCCACGGATTGCGCCGAGAGGCGTGGTAGCGGTCGTGGATGCTGCGCGTTACAGCCAGACCCTCGAGCAAAAGGTTCTCCCACACCATGCCGGCAGCAGCTTCATACTCATAACCGCTCTGGCACTCGTTGAAATACATCTCCGCCCAGAAAGGCTTCGGACCAAGCACTTCCTGGCGATTGCCCTTCGGGAAAGTGCAGATAAGCAGCCCGCCCTCACCGGGCAGCGCGTACCATCGGCCCGTCTTGAACACGTCACGATATGGGCCGACATCGGGCGTGAAGTTGTACCGCCATACGGACTGCAGCGCCTTTTTCGTTTTTTCCGCGTCGAAGAGGCGGCCCAGCCCGACCTGGAACGCCCAGTTCTGACCCATCACCTGGTCTATCTCGCAGCCATTGCCGTAAGCGAAGGCGCCGGGGTGCTTCGGGGCGGGGATGTGGATGAAATATTCGCCGTTCCACAGCAACTCGACGAAACGCTTGCGCCCGACTTGGCAGATGCCGCGGCACCGCCTGGCGAAATCAGCGTCACCCATTTCTTTGGCCATCTCTTGGCCGGCACGCAGCGAGGCCAGGTAAAGCGAGGACAGCCACGAGGACGCGCCATAAAGGTCCATGTCGAGTGTGTGGCCCTGACGCCCTTCGAGGATGCCGTCACCGTTGGCGTCCTCCTTGATGAGAAACTCCAGCGCCTTCTTTACGCGGGGCCAGATGCGGCGCAGGAAGGCGTCGTCCG
>JAUWKC010000092.1 GCA_030607345.1 Planctomycetota bacterium
CCGCATCCGATAACTGCGTAGGCGCGGAAGCTTTTGCCCTTTATCCTTGCTCCCAGCGCCATTCCGGCTGCGGTTGACAGGCCCTGACCGAGAGGTCCGGTGCTCATTTCAATTCCAGGGCACAATCCTCGTTCGGGATGCATTTGAAGAGGGCTGTCAACGTCGTGAATGGTGAGCAGCATATCCTCAGGGATAATTCCGACCTCGGCAAAGGTCGCGTACAAGGCCGGGCAGCCATGGCCCTTCGACAGCACGAAACGGTCACGGTCTTCCCATTCGGGATTCTCCGGCTTAATGTTCAGCACGCGGAAGTATAGAACGGTCAGTATCTCAGCCATAGAGACCGACCCGCCGAGATGACCGGTACCGGACTTTGCTATCATTTTGACCACCTTTATCCGGACCCGATTGGCGATTTCTTCCAGTTTCTTTACATCTGCGACTTTTTCACTCATTATTCTTATCTCCGTATGTGTCACTGAGTTCTTTGCAGATGTCCATCGCGAACATTACCCGCCGGTCGGGGACATCTATCTCTATATCGGGCAGACCAACGTCGCACGGGGCCAGTTGGCGGGCAATCTTCTCAAAATCGTCTCGTATCTGCTCTTCGGATTTGTTTGCGAGGTCCATTGAGGTATAAAGTACGTTTCGACGGGTCTCGCCAAATAGCTGCTTTGCCCTGGTGAGGTCTGAGGTAACGCCCATATCAATATATCCGAGCTTGGGAACGGTGGCATAGGCGTCCATATACGGGTCGACCACCCAGGCACAGTTGTGGATGCCGAACTTTTCGAACTCGGCCCTGATTTTCGAATCATAAGGCAGCAGATGCTCACGGTATTGTTCCGGGCTTATCATATTCACAACGCAGTTGGAAATGGTGGCGAACTTTTCGTCCACGCCCGCGCGCTTTTGTCTTTCGTGCAGTTTCTTTATCCCGTCGACCATTGTCGTACTGATACATTCGAAGATATGATGCGCGCGTTCAGGGGCATCGAAAAGGTCGGTGAAGATTCTCTGGCCTCTCAGGCGAAAAGCCGTGTTCAAAACACCCTGCCAATTGAGATAGCCTCTGGCGCTGCCCGTCAACTGCTCGATTCTGTCAAGCTGATTAAGGATTCCCTGGAAAAAGTCGTTGTTGTCCACATCCGGCGGCAAAAGTGCGTCGGCCTGGTCGTCAGTGAGCGGCTCGCGGTACGGCTGGGGCCACTTATCGGGAAAATATTGTATCGACTGGCCGAACATAACCGGCACCACCGCAATACCGTAGACGCCTGTCAACAGGTCGGGGGGCTGCTCGTCGCCGAGGCCGGCGATATTTCGGCCGGGAAAACGACGACGAACTTCCGAACTCATACTCTCGTGGCATCGCAGCCTGTAATCGGCATCTTCGTGCCACTGCTGTGAAAAGTCCACGCCGCAGAATTTGTGAAACCACGAGGGATTAAAGCCCGCTTCGGGGCGCATAAACGGTTCACTGCCGTCGGCGAGCGTTCGTGTCGGCGGCGCACTTAAGGCTATGTAGTAACGCAGTTGGTAACCGTTTGTTTTTTCTTCAGTTCTCATAGCCAGCCCGGCCGGTCCATAAACAGCAAAATAGGATGGGGCCCCATATAACAGCTTCAGTCAAAATTGCCGGCATAGACAGCCGGTTAGAAGGGATATTATTGCAGCAAAGGCAAGTGCTGTCAAATCATAATTCTGCAGGGCTTGCATCGGCTCGAACACGTTTTCCCGGATGAAACTATAAAGTGCCGAGTTCTCGCCATTTTCCACCGTCGCGTTCGATGAGATTGTCGGCCTCGGGGAAGCTTTCACTGCCCGCGGGATATAGGCACGGCGACGAATCATCGTCCTGCCAGGCCTGCAGCACAGGCGTCAGTAGCTGCCACGCAATTTCAACGGCATCATACTTGGCAAACAGTGTCTGGTCACCGAGCATACAGTCCAGCAGCAGCCTCTCGTAGGCTTCGGGCATACCAATCCCAAAGACATCCTTATAACTGAAAGTCATATCGAGTGTGCTGACACAGATTTTCGAGCCTGGATATTTTGCCTGGAAAGCAAGTTTGATTCCTTCCTCCGGCTGTATCTGCAGCACAAGAATGTTCGAAGGCATATCGCCGAGGCCGGCCGAGAAGAACATCGAGTGCGGGATTTTTTTGAACTTTACGACTATCTCGGTGTCCTTTACTGCGAGTCTTTTGCCCGTTCGCAAATAAAACGGCACATCCTTCCACCGCCAGTTGTCCACAAACAACTTCGCCGCAACGAATGTCTCTGTTTTCGATTGTGCCTCGACGCCTGGCTCGGAGCGATAGCCTACAACCTCTCGTCCGTCTATTAAACCCGGGCCGTATTGGCCGCGCACAATAAGCTCGTCCCACCGGTCGATTTCGAATGGCCGAACCGCACGCAGCAGCTTCACTTTCTCGTCACGAATTCTATCGGCCTCGAACGACGTAGGCGGTTCCATCGCCACCAGCGCCAGCATCTGAAGCATATGGTTTTGAAAGATGTCTCGAAGGGCGCCGCTTTTGTCGTAATAGCTTGCCCTGTGTTCGACGCCAAGACTTTCGGCGATTGTGATTTGTACGCTGTCAATGTAATTTCGATTCCACACCGGCTCGAAAATGGTGTTGGCAAAGCGAAATACCAGAATATTTTGAACGGTTTCTTTGCCCATGTAGTGGTCAATACGATATATCCGGGACTCATCGAAGGATTTTCTTACTATACCATCTAATTCAGCAGCACTTTCGGTGTCTCTGCCAAACGGTTTTTCAACAACGAGCCTGACTTTCTTCCTGCCCTCCTCGAGCGTGGCAGTGTGGGATAATCCCACCTGGTGCAGTTGCTGAACAATGGTTGCGTACAGAAACGGGGGCACCGCCAGGTAAAAAACGTAGTTGTTGTCAACTTGATGCCTCTTATTTAGCTGGTCCAGTTTGGCCACGATGTCGGCGTACAGGGAGGCATCGCTGTAGTCACCGCTTACAAAGTACAGCCTCTCGATAAAGGCTTCTATTCTCTGGGCCGGTACGTCCTTGACCTGCTGCCTTATCGCCTCTTCAGCGCTGCGATGGAAGTCCTGGTCTGTAAGTGTGCTCCTCGCCACACCCACAACGTAGAAATGTTCGCTCAGCAAGTCGCGCCGGAATAGTTCAAACAGGCTGACAAGCAGTTTTCTTCGTGTCAGGTCACCGGAGGCTCCGAATACGACCACTCCGGCCGGCCCGGCTACCGCATCGGCACAGAGAATATCCTGTGAAGTAAGAATCGGTTTAATATCCGCCATAGTCAACTGCTCCCGGACGCCTCAAGAACTCATTTAAAGCCCCGGCGCACAAACGCCAAGGTGTCCTACTTTTGCTTCAAGGCCCTGTTCATGTCCCCAATAATGTCTTCGGTGTCTTCGATTCCGACAGAAAGCCTGAACAGCGTATCGGTAATTCCCAGCTCGTAGCGCTGCTTCCTGGTGTAGTCGTAGTAGGTTACCAAAGCCGGATGGGTTATCAATGTCTCTACGCCGCCAAAGCTCGGTCCAATATAGCACAATTTCAGGCGGTCAAGAAATCTTTTTGCACTTCTGAGATTGCCCTTAATTTCAAAGGTAACGACCCCGCCGCCCCCTGTCATCTGCCGTTTCGCTACTTGGTAATGAGGATGGCTCTTAAGGAAGGGATAATACACTCTCTTGATGCCGGGATGACTCTCGAGAAATTCTGCGACCTTCAACGCCGACTCGTTCTGTTTCTTTACTCGCAAAGGAAACGTTTTTAGCCCTCGCAACAGCAGATAGCAGCAATGCGGGTCAATTAGTCCGCCCATCGATTTGTGCAGGTCTCGTATGCTGTCAATCAACTCCGACCTGCCGAGCACGGCGCCTGCCAGGATGTCGTTGTGACCGCCGAGGTACTTTGTCGCACTTTGGAGTACAAGGTCCATCCCGAACTCGATTGGTCTCTGGTTTACCGGCGTGCTGAACGTGCTGTCTATGAGCGTCAGCACGTTACGCCGGTCGGCGATTTTTTTGATTTTGACAAGGTCAAAGATGTTCAGATATGGATTGGTCGGCGATTCGGAGAATATGAAACGGGTATTCTTGCGTATTGCCTTTTCAATAACATCGTAATTGCCAAAAGGCACAATGGTGCATTTGATGTCGAACTGTTTCAGATAAGAGCGACAGAATTCGAGCGTCTTCTTATAGCTGTCGTCGGTTATGACGATATGGTCGCCCGACCGCAGCAGAGAAAGAATAGTGGTCGTTATGGCGCTCATTCCGGATGTAAACACAACACAATCCTCGGCCCCTTCGAGGTCGGCAAGCCGCCTCTCGGCAATCTGCGAGGTGGGATTGCCGTATCTGCCGTATTCGAAACGAACCTTGCCTTTCTTCGTGTAATCTTCAATCGCCTTGCTGTTGCGAAACGTAAAGGTGGAGGTTTGAATAATCGGGGTTGTCAATGAATCTGCATATTTGTTTCTCGGCTCGCCGGCGTGTATCGACCGGGTCGACAAGGACTTGCCGCCGGTACCGGCCTTTCCTGCGGATGGTGATTTTGACATTATTCGCCTTCCAGCTAAAAACCTTTCTCTCGTATGTATCTTGCTCCTAATCCCGGCGATACAGGTTCTTTGCCGTTGTCGGCGCCTATTCCCGTCGCCGTCAAACACAGGTACTTACGTCACCAGCGAACTCGACCTGGTATCTTACCGCTAATCCTCCACACCTTCAAACTCATTTTTGCTTGAACCCCGTGCCAAGACAATAATATTTTCCCATCAATGTTCCCGAAATGTTGCAAAAATGTTCCAAATATTAGGATAAGCGATATAAGAAATGATGTCAACAAAAAATTGCCCCTTGTTTTTCAAGGGGTAATGTAATCGGGGAGACAAGATTTGAACTTGCGACCTCTGCGTCCCGAACGCAGCGCTCTGGCCAAGCTGAGCTACTCCCCGGTCAGCCCACCGATTTAGTGTAGCAGATTATTGGCGGGGCTTCAAGCTATAATAAATTAACCGGGTCAACATCTATGGCGAGCTTTACAGTTGGTCTGACCGGCCCCTGGGCTCTGAAAGCTGTGAATAGTTTGCGAATAGTTTCAGGTCGGTCGGCCTGGATGATTATCTGCATTCTGTGGAAGCGCTGGATACGGGTGATTACCGCCGGCAGGGGTCCGCGAACCAGAACTTCCAGTCGCTGCTTTTCAACAATGTCGTCTATCCTCTGGCGTATTATCCTGCAGGCGACTTCGAGTTTTTCGAAGTTTAGCCCCCGTATAGTCATTACAGCCAATCGCCGGTAGGGCGGCAGGCTGCACGCCTTTCGGTGCTTCAATTCCTCATTTGTAAAGCCGACGTAATCATTTTTCAGGGCAAACTGTATGGCCGGCTGGTCCGGCAGGAAAGTCTGCACAAAGACGGTCCCTTTCTTTGGCGAGCGCCCGGCCCGCCCGGCGACCTGTGAGATTAACTGGAAGGTTCTTTCGTTCGCGCGGAAATCAGGCAGATAGAGCGAAGTATCGGCGCTGATGCCGCCGACCAGAGTGACGTTGGGAAAGTGGAGTCCCTTGGCCAGCATCTGTGTTCCGGCCAGCACATCGATTCGGCCATCAGTGAAATCCTTGAGGACGCGGTAATAATCTTTTCCGGACATAGAATCACTATCGACCCTCGCCAGCCGAGCGTCGGGAAATTTTGCGGCCAATTCCTCTTCAAGTCTTTGGGAGCCGGTCCCAATCATTGCGAGCCCTTTGCCGCAGATAGGGCATTTCTCCGGTACGAGCGTCTGTGCCAGGCAGTAGTGACACACCGCATAGCCGTAATTGATATGTTTGCCGGTAACTGTCTGAATGCGGTGAGCGGAATTCCTGGTCGATTTGTGAAACGTAAGTGTAACGTCGCAATTACGGCAGTGCAGTGTGTGTTTGCAGGAGGGGCAAAAAACGAAATTGCTGTAGCCTCGCCTGTTTAGAAGGAGGATGGCCTGTTCTTTTCTTGCGAGGATTTCCTTCAGACGCCGCTCCAAAGGCCCACTAATCAGGTTAATGCCTTTCTGCGTGGAGAACGTTTCGCGCATATCAATCAGCTTCATTTCGGGCATAGGCAGGTTCATAACGCGTCTCGGCAGGCGCACCAGATGAAAGTAGCTCTTTGTTTTGCAGTTGTGCATTGTTTCCAGTGAGGGCGTGGCGCTTCCCAGGATGCAATGGGCGCCGGCAAGCTGCGCTCTTTTTATCGCGACGTCCCTGCCGTTATACCGCGGCGCCGTATCCTGTTTGTAGCTTGGCTCATGCTCTTCATCGACGATGACCAGTCCGAGCCGGCCCAGGGGGGCAAAGACCGCTGAACGGGCGCCGATAACCACATCGGCGTCGCCGGTCTTTATCTTCTGCCACTGTGCGTTTCGCTGCCACGCCGTCAGGCCCGAATGCATAACGGCGATATTCTCAAACCTTGTACTGAATCTCTGCACTGTTTGAGTGGTCAGGGCAATTTCGGGCAGCAGCACAATGGCGGTTTTGCCTTTTCTTATTACGGCTTCGATGGCTCTTATGTAGAGTTCGGTTTTTCCGCTGTCGGTTACGCCGTGCAACAGCGTGACGCCGAATTCCGGCGCATTAATCCGGGTGTTCAGATGGGCCAGTGCCTTTTGCTGGTCCTCGTTGAGTATTACTTTTTCGGTTTTTAGTTCCATCCCCCCCGGCATGACGGGAAGCGACCTTAGTGTAGTTTTGCCGACCATTGTTACAATTTGCTTCCGGACCAATCGTTTCACAGGCTCATTGGTGCAGCCGACCAATTGGAGCAAGCTCTGTACGGGCAGGGCGGATTTTGCATTGAA
>JAUWKC010000172.1 GCA_030607345.1 Planctomycetota bacterium
ACCGCAGGTCGTGTGGTTCCTGGCGGCGGTGCTTTTCCTGCTTGTTTTTATTTTGTTGCTTGCGAAGGTTTTCAAAATACTGTCGGCTCTCGAGGAAAACGGCGACAAGCTCGAAAGGATTGCCGAACTGCTGAAACGGAATAGCTCGCTTTTGGAGCAGGTCGACCAGGGTGTTCGGCTGAGTGAAACTGCCAAGGCTGTCCAGGCTCAAGGTGCGGAGAAGCAGTCGCTACGTGAGGCGGTTTTTGACAAGCTGCAGGAGAAAGACTTCAAGGCCGCCAATGAAATAATTGACAAGATTGCCCTGAGAGACGGATACAAGGAGCTGGTTGAGCAACTGCGCACGCAGGCGAAGACATACCGTGACTCCACCGACCGGCAGCGCATAGAACGGGCAATGGAGAACATCGAAAAACTCTTTGCAAGCTGCGCATGGACGGAAGCGGCAGAGCAGATAGAAAGCCTGATTAAAACTTGTCCGGATTCCGAACAGGTAAAGGCGCTGCGTCAGAGACTGCAGGACAAGAAACAAGAGCGCAAAAAACTTCTGCTTAATTCCTGGGACGACGCCGTCAAGAGAGGCGCCACCGACCGGAGTCTTGAAATCCTCAAGGAGCTCGACTTATACCTGACTGCGAACGAGGGGCTGGCTTTGCAGGAGGCGGCGATGGATGTGTTCAAAGCCAAACTGCACAACCTGGGTGTTCAGTTTTCTATGGCCATCTCGGGCAAGAACTGGATGCGGTCGGTAGAAATAGGCCGGCAGATTGTCCGGGACTTTCCGAACAGCAAAATCGCCGGTGAAATCCGTGAGAAGATGGACATGCTCGGCCGGAAGGTGGAACAACAGCCCGGCTGATAAGACGACAGATACTTCGGACTTGTGCGGATATACCTACCTGCCCGCGAAATCGAAGAGAGATTGTGTCTTGATCATTGTCACCTGGTCCGGGTAGGCTGCGAAAGTATGGACGTGCAGCTCGCTTTGTCTTGACTCGAAGTCTATGTAGCAGAAGGGCTGGAGACCTCCAACTCCCAGCTTCGGAAACTTGACAAAGATGCCGTGATTTCGGGCAAACCGTTCGAGGTCGAGATGACTCTGCCGATATAGATTGCTGGACATCTTCTCGACCTGGAAGTCGGTCATGTAGCTCATCTTTTTGCTTAGTGTGCATTTGTGAGAGCGTGGGCCCCGGAACTGAAAGCGCTCAATCAAACCATGCTGAGGCAGCATCTGGCCGGGCGAGCTTACCACCTCCGACAGCCACGTATTCTCGACGTAAACGCTAACCACGTGTGTACATCCCGTTACCCAAATCTCTGCCTCGTAGTTGGGCGTTTGCAACCGGCGTTTGGCGTAAATCTGGAAAAGCTCAGGATGCACCGGCCTTTGAAATAGACTAAAGGTCAGTTCCTCAACAGCTACGTTTATTTGTGGCCATTCCACAGTCATGCGTCCAAAAAAACGAATCACTAACGTTGATGTTATTATACACGAATTGCCCCATCCGATTCAAGTTTAATATCAGTACTGATACGGCGTATTCCGGTGCTTATAGGACTATTATTTCACAACCTCCGCAGGCGAAACGAGTAACGACTGCGGACTTTTTTTGAAAAACTTCACGACAGGGCAAGACCTGCGCTAATTTCCGGAGCTGAAGAAGACTGCGTTGAGGATTGTTGCAATAACGTCGTAGAAGGCGTGAGTTCCGGCGGTGATGCCGAACCCGCGAATTGCAAAGACTACGGCGAAGTACACGCCTGCCATCGTACGAAAGCCGAACTTTGTCCAGTTAAACGGGTCTGTTTGAACCTGATATATCTGCCCACTGAACAAATCCACATGGTGATAGGCGCTAAACAGGGCAGCGGAGACCAGCACTGAAAGGATGATGGAATTATTATGACTGAGCCCCAGGACATCTTGAAACAGCAGCATCAAAAGGCAGATGAGGATGAGCCGGAAAATCAGCTCCTCGTAAATGCCCGCACCTATGGCGGTAACAATATCGGCCAGCAAACCAGTTGCGGCGGTGTGGCCGTCACCTGGTTGGCCGTCAACACTGGTATCTTCGCTGACAATGTGCGCGCAGCGCGGCATTTCCGCGAGCTGTACTGCTGCCGGTTTTGCAGAGAACCGGCCCGGGTCATCGTTCGGCGCAGCGGGGCTATTAAGGACTAAACCCAATACAATCAAGGGTATCGCAAGCAGAATACACTCGATGAGCATCGGTCCAATATCACCCCACCAGAAGCGCCAGTTCTTGCGAGAGGCCAGTTGCAGTCCAATCAGGATGACTACAACCGTCAGCGGAGTTGCCACCCATGCAAGTTTGCTGCCGAACCCGACATATTCAAGGAATCGCTGCATCCAGGAAAAGGCCACCACGCGGCCCTGCCAGTATTGCCTGAGCAGGTTGGTGTTTATAAAAAGCGTGCCGAGCTCGTAGAAGATAATAAAGGGCAGCAGAAAAACCAGCGCGTAAATCGGCCGGCTGGTCCGTTCGAGATAGGAATCCTGTGCAAAGTTAAAAAGTTGACTTGTCTTATAATTGTTTTTATGCTTCATCTAATTGGCTCTTTTGTCTCTTGCCTGCCGGGCAGATTGCTCGTCAGTTTACTCTAATCGAGGTGAAATTACAATAACCACCGATGCCTGCTTTCGATGGATGACGGCGTGCGATGCTAAATAGAAAACTGACTCAGATATACGAACTGCTGCTGGAGTGTTTTGGTCCGCAGCATTGGTGGCCGGGCGATACACCGTTCGAGATAATCACAGGGGCAATACTGACTCAGAACACAAACTGGACCAACGTGGAAAAGGCGATAGCCAACCTGAACTCTGCTGATTTACTGGCTCCTGAGAAGCTTCGCAACCTGGAGACTTCGGACCTTGCCGAGCATATCCGCCCGGCCGGCTACTTCAACATAAAAGCCAGAAGGTTGAAGAACTTCGTGGACTGGCTCTTTGAGAATTACGGTGGAGACTTGGCCCGGCTCGAACATATCGGCACCGAGCGGCTCAGGTCGGAGATTCTGGGCATAAAAGGTATCGGCCCGGAGACCGCTGATTCCATCCTGCTCTATGCCTTGGGCAGGGATGTCTTTGTTGTCGATACCTACACCTCGCGGGTCGCCGTTCGTCACGGCCTGATAGAGCCTGAGCACGATTACGAACAGTTGCAGGAACTGTTTCAGTCCAATCTTCCAGCCGATAGGGCGCTCTATAATGAGTACCATGCCCTGCTGGTGCGGGTCGGCAAGCAGTTCTGCAGGCCTGCGGCGAGATGTTCGGGCTGCCCACTCGAAGAATTGCCGCACACGCTTGAGCCTGATTATTTTTAGCTGCTTCGCAAGTGTAATAAAACTTGAGAAGCAAGCCGCTCGTTGACAATCGCACCATTTTGTGCAGAATGCTGGTTTTGTGTTGTTTCGGCTAAAAGGGAGCAGATAGAGTGCCGCACAGGATTCTGTCAAAAGATGAGCTCAGTAAGGATGTTTTCACGGCGGAGGTCGAGGCTCCGCTCATCGCACGGGCGAGAAAACCCGGCCAATTCGTCATTATCAGTATCAATAACGACTACAGCGAGCGCATCCCACTGACAATTGCAGATGTCAATGTGCAAAAAGGCACAATCCGTCTGATTTGGCAGCGTGGCGGCAAGACCACTGCGGAGCTGGCGGATTTGCCGGCGGGCCAACAGATAGCCAATATTGTCGGGCCGCTGGGCAGGCCGACACACATCGAGAACTTCGGCGTTGTGGTCTGTGTGGGCGGCGGCATCGGAAACGCTCCACTGTTGCCGGCGGCAAAGGCCCTTAAACAAGCTGGAAACACAATCACGACTATCCTCGGGGCGAGGACCAAAGAGCTGCTTATTCTTGAGGATGAGTTTGCACAAATCTCCGACGAGATGATAATTACCACCGACGACGGTTCGTGGGGACGAAAGGCTTTGGTCACCGAGCCGCTGGAAGAGGCGTGTCGGCGAGACCCGAAGCCCGACCAGGTCTTTGCGGTTGGTCCGGCCATAATGATGAAGTTCTGCTGCGAGGTGACAAAGCAGTTTGACGTTCCTACCCAGGTGTCACTTAATACTATTATGGTCGACGGGACCGGGATGTGCGGCGGCTGCCGGATAGAGTTCGACGGCAAGCCGAAATTCGTATGTGTTGACGGACCCGAATTTGACGGACATAAGGTCAATTTTGACCTGATGATAAAGAGATTGAATGCATACAAACATCAGGAGCAAAAAGCCTACGAACGGTACAAAAAACACAGATGCAAAATAGGGCTGGACGGTTGAATTTTGAATTTCCGCTGATGCGCCCGGGTGTCTGTGGAGCAATAGCAGTAATTGGGGACTTGATGTAGTGGCAGACCCGCAAAAGGCCAGGATGTTGGAGGAGCTGCTTGCAAAGCAAGGGCGCGGCGAGCTTAAGGCGTCTGACAGATACGAGGTCCCGCCGCAGGAGATGCCCGAGCAGGATGCGGTCGAACGGGGGAGCAACTTTAACGAAGTGGCGCTTGGTTATACGGA
>JAUWKC010000159.1 GCA_030607345.1 Planctomycetota bacterium
CTGCCCTGTCGCATTGCGAGCCACTGGCCCTTGTAAAAACCATAAAGATACTCTGCCTGGGCAGTGTGGAAGGCGCCCTGCAGAGAATCGGCGTCAAGAAGCTTTGTCCATTTGACCCGCCGCACATAGCGGCTCAGCGACCGGTCCGCTTCAAAAACAAAGCAGAGCATAACACAAAACACCAGCAGTAGAGAAAACACCATTTTGAACCTTGCCTTGCCGCGATGGATTGACGAGGCAAGCTGCGCGACAAACACGGAAAAGCAGAGGATAAAAGCAAGAATAAAGAAAATCCTGGCCGAATTTATCTTCAGTCCGAGAAGTACCGTCACGCCGATGCCTCCGACGAAGCTTCCCGCCGACTCAAGAATATACACTCGCGAGACAGGCAGTTTTTCGGTCTGCCGGAACCATCGGCAGGCGACCGGAAACAGCACCCCCGTCACAAGACTGGCCGGGGCGTTGAGCAAAAACGCCAAAAGCAGAATCGTCCTTACCGACAGCAGTGCGTAAGATTCCAGACCGGCCAGCTCGCGGGCCTGGATAATCAACGCCGCCTGCAAAACAAAGGCCGGCACATACAAAACAAACAAAAGCTCTATGTGCCTGAGCAGTTTCTCTGCAAGGTGCGGGATTCTGTAGACAATAATCGCCCCGAGGCCCACCCACAAAAACCACGAACCAAAAAATATGCCGACGCTGAAGTCGCTGCCTTCAAAAGTCGTGATGAACTCTCGAAACAACAGCGTCTGGGCAGCGATGGCGAACAAACCATAACTGAATATCAGGAGGCTGCGAGCGAATCTCATTTTTCTTCACCAAAGACATCGGCCTGGAAGACCAGAAAGCTTGCGCCGGACTTCCAGGCATCCGGTTCCAGCCCGGCCTTGCGCGACAGGTGCGTAAGTGTCTCGGCAAGGTTCCAGCCCTGCTCGGGCGCAACCTGAGGCAGGTAAACGGCCGAGCGACCGTTCTTTCTTATCACCATTCCGTCTGTTCCGATTCTGATTTCGTTCGGCGAGCCGACCGGTTCGGGCGGCGTCAGCACGGAGAGCTCGATGTTTACATCGCTGCATTCGTCCTTTTGCAACCGGCTGAAACGTCTGTCGTTAAAGGCGGCATTGATGGCGTTCGTAATGACTGATTTGTACAAAGGCCTCTGCGGATATATGTCACCTATACAACCTCTAAGACGAGAGTCCTTTTTCAGTGTCACAAAGGCCGCCCGCGGTCTGGCCATTACCGGGCTGATTTGCACACCCAGGTCGCTCGGCTCGGGAACTTTGCGATTCTCAAAAGCGTAGATTAGCGTCTTGCGTGCCAAAGTCAAAAGCCGCTGTTTATCCTGCTCGGTCAGTTGAGAGTCGCCGCGCTGAGGTTTAACCTCCAAGGACTTTTGCCACGTGCCTGCGAATGCAACTGCAAGGTAACTTACGGAATTGGTAAAATCACCCGTCAGCTCGCCGGAGGTCGCATATTTTACCAGGTTTGCTTTGGTGCTTTTATCCAGCATTGACAGCAATATCGCAATGGGCACGCTGCCGCATATAGTTGCACCGGTTTTTTTCTTGTATCCGAGGAAACCGTCAGCATCGAGCTTCGCTATGTACTCGTATGCGCCCATATCGAGCTTCTTGATTTGCTCGGCCACGTTTTCTTTGAAAGGCACATACGTATACCTTGGGCCGTAATGCACAAAATCCGAACTTGCTATAACCAGTGTCCGCTCATCTACCAGGCCCTTCAAGATTTCACCGACTTTCCGGACCGTTTTTGCTGAACAGTCCCCTGCCACAATCGGCACGAGCTTAAAATTCTTTTGCCGGAACTGTACCAGCGGCAGCTCTATCTGGACACTGTGTTCGTGCTGATGGGCGTACGGAAAGTTTTGAAACATCGGAAACTTCAGAAGCTTCTCTATGAACTCGGTGTCCAGCGGTATCTGGCCGAGCGGCGTTTCGTAATGCGTCACCCTCGGTACGCTCAGCATCTCTTCCATACGGGCGCGATGACTCGGTCCGATTATTACGACCCGTTCATAGACAGTGCCTGTCGTTTTCAGTGCGCAGGCCGCCGTCTGTCCGGAATAACGATAGCCGGCGTGGGGCAGTATCAACGCAATAACATTATCGACCGGTTCAACCTCGGCGTTTTGGAAGAACTCCCCAATCTGCGTCCTTAACTGGCTGGCGTCGGCAGGATACCAACTACCGGCAAGCTGTGATTTAAGCACGTCTTTGACGGGCCCGGCAGAGACTTGCTCTTTCGACACGGACGATTTCTCATCAGCGCCGAGAACCAGGCCGGCGCCCAATCGCCAAACGAGAATACCGGCCAAGGCCAGGCAGATAATCAAGCTAACGAAGAGTCTTTTATTAAGACGTTTTCCAGGACGTTTATCCATATCAACCACTCCATCTACTTTGTTCAAGAATATCCGGCAGGGGGCCAACAGAGCCCGGGTACTTTCGCAGCGGCACGGCGCGGACAAACTTACGTGGTACTGCCTTTTTTGCCAGCCAACAAGTGCCGGCAACCAGTGCCAGGCCTGCCTTTACTGACTTGTGAATGAATTCGCGTCGTTTCATTTCCAGACTCCATAGATTTGCCTTCCGCAATCCGGACAGCGACCTTCTTTCAGTTTGTTTTGTACAATTATATAGCCGGTCCGTTCTATAAGCAGAGTTTTGCAGCCGGGGCAGTATGTGTTTTGCCCCTGTTTGGCGGCTATATTGCCTATGTAGACGTAATTGAGTCCTTCGCTCAGAGCAATTTGCCGGGCTGTGTCCAGGGTCTGCGGCGAGGTGGCCGGCAGATGCCGCATCTTATATCGTGGGAAGAATCGCGAAAAATGCAGCGGTGTATCGGCGCCGAGGTTGGCTTTCACCCAGCGAACAAGCTCTCGCAATTGTTCAGGCTTGTCGTTCAGCGTGGGGATAACCAGGTTGGTGACTTCGACAAGTACGCCGCTTGCCTTGGCGATAACAAGAGCGTTCTGCACCGGTTTTAATGTTGCCGAGCAGACCGTTCGGTAAAAATCATCGGTAATTCCCTTCAGGTCGATATTTACAGCATCGACGAATCTCAGCAGCCGTCGCCACGGTTCAGGATTAATATAAGCGGCTGTTACCAGTACATTCCGCAGGCCCTTTTCGCGGGCCAGTTTGGCGGTGTCATAAGTGTATTCATAGAAGACGACAGGGTCGCTGTAGGTATAGGCAATCGAAAGACAGTTGGCTTGCCGTGCCAGCTCGACGATTATCTCAGGCGGGCGAGAGACGGCCCGGCTTTCTTCCGGATTCGCCTGCGATATCTCCCAGTTCTGGCAGTTCCGGCAGTGAAGGTTACAGCCGACAGTGGCAATAGAGTAAATCGGCGTTCCGGGCAGAAAATGGAAAAGCGGCTTCTTCTCAATGGGGTCGATATGCTCGGCGCAGGCAAATCCGTATACCACGGTTCGCAGCACACCGTCCACGTTGATTCTGACACGGCACTCGCCGCTCTGGCCCGGTTCAATCACGCAATTCTTCGGACATAATTCGCACTGGACTTTCAACTCAAACCTCGCCCTGCATATTACGGACCCAACTTCTGAGTTCTCAACCGCTGATGACCGACTCGGCGCCGGTCCAATTATAACACATACCAGGGGCGCGCTGCAAAAATACAACGGCAAATCCTCTCGAAAACCAAACGCTGGATAAATACGCCACCGACGCATATAATCTGACCCGTCAGGACAAGGTAAACGCTCAGCAAAGAAAGACTGATGGATATATCTATCGTTATACCGGCATTTGAGGAAAGCAAGAAGATAGCCGCCGACATCAAGGCGGCCTCGGATTTTCTGGCGGCCAACGGCTTGACAGGCGAGATTATCGTCGTAGACGACGGCAGCAAAGACACCACAGCCCATGTCGCTGAGAAGACCGGCGAGGACCTGCCGGCCGGCGTGTCGCTTGAAGTGGTGCGCCTGCCGCAACATCGAGGCAAAGGCTATGCCGTCCGCACCGGCGTCACCCGCAGCACCGGCGAGTATGTGATGTTCGCCGACAGTGGGTGCTGCATTTCATACGACAATATCCTGGACGGTTTGGAATTATTGAAAAGTGGAAACTGCGACATAGCTCACGGTTCGAGAAAGCTGCCCCAAAGCAGCATCCAAAGGGCCCAGCCGGTGCATCGGCGTGTGTTTGCAAGGCTTTTCAGGTGGTTTATGAACGCAATGTTGACGATGCCGCAGGGACTTACCGATACCCAATGCGGCTTTAAGATTTACCGAGGCGACGTCGCCAGAGAATTGTATGGCCGATGCACGAGCGACGGTTTTATGTTTGATGTTGAAATCATTCTTCGCGCACAAAAAGCCGGTTATCGCGTAACAGAATTTCCCGTTGAATGGACTTGTGACCCCGACAGCCGGCTGTCCGTAGCACGCACACCCTGGCCCGTCCTCCGCGAACTGATAAAAATACGGCGAAACCTGACAAAGGAACAGTCGGATAACTCTTCTGATTAGCCGAGACGGCAAGAACCTGCATCCGGCGGATTCGCTATTGTTCAAGCATCTCGTCGGTTTTGAATTCGCCGTAATGCAGAATTCGGGGTTTTCGTCGTTCTTTCTCGCCGCCGTCCAATATCAGCAGTGCCGAAACATCTGGGTGGTTTGAGCAATACTGCTCGATTTGTTTCGGCGACATTACCATAAATGCGGTTGAGAGCGCATCGGCGGCGCCGGCCTCGCCGGCGCGCGCCCCCGCCGCCGGGTTTTCCGGCCCCGGCCGGGCGGTGTGCGGGGGGATTATATGGCGCCCC
>JAUWKC010000279.1 GCA_030607345.1 Planctomycetota bacterium
AGCGCCGAGCAAAAGGTTGAACAAATCGACGCCCTGCCGGTTGCCGACAAACGCCTCGCTGCAATGCTCGTCAAGCGCGACGCATTCAACCTGGCAGAATCGCTGGCGCCGTTGACGGGTCAGGTCACCGCGCATTATCTCTTCGGAATCGGTGTGCTCGGTATTGGAATGTCCACTATCATAATACTGATGCTGATTAACGGATTCGCCGTCTGCGAAATGATGGGGGTGGAATCCAAAGGCTGGCCTCACCGACTGGCGTGCCTGGCGCCGGCTATCGGAATGCTGGGTCCATTCATCTGGACGGGCGGCAAAGCTCAATTCTGGCTGGCCGTCCCGACATCCGTTTTTGCAATGGTGCTTCTGCCCATCGCATATTCGGCCTTTTATCTGCTTATGAACCAGAAGAGCCTTTTGGGCGCCGATATGCCTCGCGGAGGCAAACGCCTGGCATAGAATTTCCTGATGGCAATCGCGGCAGGACTTGCCGCTCTCGGCTGCCTGTGGAGTCTCTGGTCAAGGCTTAGATGGGTCGGCATTTTATTGCTCGCAGCATTTGTCACACTTGTTCTGGTCGTCCACGTTGTTCGCCGCAACAAAGCCAGGGTATGAAATCCAAACGGTTGCAAGGGCCGGCGCACCTGCTCTGGACATGCGCGAAATTGCCGGGCGGGGCCTGAACTGATATACTACGGACAAAATGAAGGGCAAAACCGCACATATAAAGAGCTTCGGCTGTCAGATGAACAAACTCGATACGGCGCTGGTAAGCTCCGCACTTGAGGACGCCGGCTTTTCGCTTAGCGACAGTGTTAAAGAGGCAAATGTTGTCTTGATTAACACGTGTTCGGTGCGCCGGCACGCCGAGCAGCGGGTGCTGTCTCATCTCGGACACCTGAAACACATCAAAGAGACCCAGCCGGAGCTTGTTGTCGGCGTAATCGGCTGCATGGCCCAGCGGCTGGGCAGCGAACTGCTCGAGCACGAAGCGGTCGATATCGTCTGCGGGCCGGCACAAATACCGCGAATAACAGAGCTAATCGACCAGGCCCTTCGGCAAAAGAAAAAGGCGGTCGCCGTGACGGAGAAAATTCGACGGGCCACTTCCGACGGCGAGTCTGAGGCGCTGGAGCAGTTCGAATCCGTTCACGGCATCGCGGAGGGTCGCCCGGCGAAGCAGGCGTTTGTCCGGGCAATGCGAGGCTGTGACAAATTCTGCACGTACTGCATAGTGCCATACGTGCGCGGGCCCGAAGTTTCGCGTCCGCCGGCGGCCATAATCGAGCAGATAAGAAAGCTCGCCGATGAGGGAGTAAAGCAGGTGACGCTTCTGGGCCAGACCATAAATTCGTACGTATACAAGGCCGGCGAGAAGAGCTATTGCCTTGCAGACGTTCTTGAGATGGCAAGCCGCGTCGAGGGTATCGAGTGGATAAGGTTTATCACGAGTTATCCTTCCGGGCGATTTTTCGATGATATCCTCCGGGCGATGGCGGATTTACCGCGGCTGTGCAGGTACCTGCATATGCCCGCCCAGAGCGGTTCCGACAGAATCCTCAAGGCAATGAACAGACGCTATACCGCCGGCGAGTATGTCCGGCTGCTGGCAAAGGCGCGTGACATCGTGCCGGATATTGCGCTTTCGGGCGATTTTATCGTCGGCTTTCCGGGCGAAACGGATGAGGACTTTCAGCAGACGGTGGACCTGGTCAGGCAGGCACAATACAAGAACTGCTTCATCTTCAAATACTCACCCAGGCCGGGGACAACCGCCCAGAGCAGACTGGCCGACGACGTGCCGCAGGCCGTCAAGCAAAAACGCAACATCAAGCTGCTTGCGGTGCAGGAGAAGATAAGCGGCCAATTGAGCCGACAATTCCTCAACAATACCGTGAAGGTTCTGGTTGAAGGGCTGAGTAAAAGGGCGCATCTAAATGCCGGCGGCGGGGACCTGCCGCAGCTCGTGGGCAGAACGGCAGGCGATTACATCGTTGTGTTCAACGGGCCGACTTCCCTGGCCGGGCAGTTTGCACAGGTCAAAATCACAAGAACCGCACCTTTAACGCTCTTCGGCGAATTGACTGCCGAATCCTGACAGAAAATAATGGTACATCCTGGAAATGGGTAGGTGGGATTGCAGTGGTGACCTATGGCCGCAGGGGGCACTGGCCTGTGCCGCCATAATGGTTTGAACTTGCGCGAAATTGACGAAATCTGCGGTATTTTCAGGCTGGGGATGCGGCGCAAGTGATTATGTGAAAATGAGTAAAAAAACTTGTTGAGATTCTGATTTTGCCTGGCAGCCGCTTGGGCATTTGTGCGCGCCGGGCAGGTGGAGGCACGAGTAGACGAGTTCTGCGGAGGGCAAGAGGCATTGCGGCAGAGTAAAAAATACAAGGGAAAAGGCAAAAATGGCCGGGCTGCGGGCCGTGAGGTATCCGGCTTTAACTGCTTTTGCCAACAGCAGTTAGCCGATGTTGGCAAGTTCCTGTATAATGATGGGTGGATTTTTTTTATTCTTTTCGGAAAAACAACTGTAACAAATTTGGCTTTTTGACGTCTATCTTACCTGAAGTGAGCAAGATTAGATGCTTGAAGAAGAGAATTATGCCAGTCTGGTGCGGCAGGCCCAGCAGGGGCAAGCCGATGCCAAGGACCGCTTGGCCCGTGAGGTCGAGCCGCGAGTGCGCGCGTATATATATCGCGTAACGCTCGACAAAGATATAACCGAGGACCTTGCTCAGGATACGATGCTGCAAATGGTTAAGTCGCTTGAAGATTTGCATGATGCAGAACATTTTTGGCCCTGGCTGTGGGGCGTCGCGAACAGTAAGGTCCAGGAGCATTACCGCAACCGGAAGAGAAAGGCGGCAATATCAGCCTCGGTGTTTTACGAAGATTTTCTTGCCCAGCAGCCGGACCGACGCGAGAAAGACGGCCTGCGTAAT
>JAUWKC010000318.1 GCA_030607345.1 Planctomycetota bacterium
ACAAACGGCCTTTCGGGAATATGGTACCAGTGGCTATGGCTGCCGGTGACGCCGTTTTACTGGCTTATTGCGCCAATATTTCGCCGCTTTCGGGCAATAACCACCTCCGATGTTTTCGAAGCCAGGTACAGCCCAAGCGTTGCGATGCTCTACGCGGCGGTCGGAATCCTCAACCTTGCCGTCAATATCGGCGTGATGCTTAAAGGCTCCGGCGCCGTAGTACACGCCAGCACCGGGGGACTTATCAACTCCAACGTAGCTATCGCGGCAATGACTATTATATTTGTCGTGTACGGAATCGCCGGCGGACTTTCAGCCGCCATTATTACCGACTTTATCCAGGGCATACTGACGATTCTCTTTTCCGTGCTTCTGCTTCCGCTTGTCTTGAATGCCGTCGGAGGCCTGGACGGTGTTCGCCAGGGCATAGCCGACCCCGCCAAGCTTTCCCTCGTCGCGCCCGCCGAGATAGGATTCTTTTACATCGCCGTTATTGCGTTCAACGCCCTTGTTGGAATCGTGACCCAGCCGCATACTATGGGCAACTGCGCCGCCGGCAAAACCGAAATGGAGGGCCGCGTCGGATTTATGTTCGGTACAATGGTCAAACGCCTCTGCACCGTGGCGTGGTGTCTGACGGGCCTGGCAGGGGTCGTCTACTTTGCAGGGCGCGACGTTGAGCCGGACCACGTCTTCGGCCAGATAGCCGGAGATTTCCTCCCGATGATAATGCCGGGGGTGCTTGGGCTTTTCCTGGCCGCACTCTTAGCCTCGGTGATGAGCTCCTGCGACTCGTTTATGATAGCCTCATCAGGCCTGTTCACCGAGAACATCTACAAGCGACTCGCGCCGGAAAAGAGCCAGCGCCATTATATATTCGTTGGTCGCCTCGCAGCCGTGGGAATCGTCTCGGCTGGGGTAGGATTCGCCTACTGGCTGCCTAATGTCGTAGAAGGCCTTGAGATATTCTGGAAAATCGCACCAATGATGGGCATTGCATTCTGGCTGGGCCTTTTCTGGAGACGAACAACGGTCGCGGGCGCGTGGGCGGCAACGCTGACCGCCTTCGGCACCTGGTGGCTCACGGAGTGGAGCTTCTTTATCAGATGGCTCGGCGGCCTACCTCTGGCAGAGTCACTAAGGCTCACTTTTATCAAGAACGGCATAGCCGAGGTATACCTGCCCTGGCAGATGCTATTCTACTTAGCGGCAGGGTTAATTGCCGGCATCGTGGGCAGTCTGCTGACCAGGCCCGTCGCAAAAGACAAGCTCGATAATTTCTACGCCCTGGTGCGCACGCCCATTAAGCCGGGCGAGAAGGTCCTTGAGTCCTGCACGCTGCCGCAAGGCGCCGTGGTTCCGCCGAAGCGAAACCTCTTTGCCAATACGAACCTCGAAATTCAGATTCCGTCGCTCACCTCCGTCGTCGGATTTTTCATCGGCTGGGGATGCGTGGCGGTTATCGTACTTTCGGTCTATCTTATAGCAAAAGCCTGATACAAGGTGCTCCAAAGATATGTGGCGAAATCAAGCAGAGTTGCAAAGCGGCGTCCCTTTTATGTCTGCCGATAATCCCGTTCTGCCGGCTGATGTTGTTCTGGCGCCGGCGTGGTGGTTCCACAACGACCGAATCACTTTCGACGAGGACTTTTTCTACAATCCGGCAAGAAGGGTCCAGGTCGAAAGGCAAATGGAGCAGGTCCTCTTTGAGCGGTGGGGCAAATTCGGCCTGGGAGAATCTCGAGACAAGGACCTGCCCGTTGTCGGCGCGATTCATCTTGCCGCCGGCTACCTCCTCAGCGAAATGCTCGGATGCAGCGTCGAATACTGCCAGGACTCACCGCCGCAGGTGCTGTGCGCCGAGCGCAAGGATTTGGACATCTGCGCCGACGAGGCATTTGAAAGCCCGGCCTACAAAAGGTTCATGCGGCTTTGCGAATCGCTTAAAGAAAAATACGGCTATCTGACCGGCGACGTGAACTGGGGCGGGATTCTGAATATCGCCCTTGACATTCGCGGCCAGGCCCTGTTTACGGATATGTACGACAGACCGGACGAGCTCAACCGTTTTCTCGGAGAAATTGCCGCTGTTATAGAAAGATTCACACAGACAATACAAAAAGAAACAGGCTCCACTTCGATAAGCGTCAACCGTACTGTCCGCCACCTGGCGCCGCCGGTATATCTGCATAGTGAATGCTCGCACACAATGATTTCGGTACAGGACTACAGAAAATTCCTTTTCAGCTACGACCGGCAATGGAGCAGGAAATTCAGGCCTTTCGGCATTCATTTTTGTGGAAA
>JAUWKC010000037.1 GCA_030607345.1 Planctomycetota bacterium
CGGTTGGCCCAGACTATCGCGTCGGCATTGGAACGGCCGTTGCCGGCAAAATCGCCGCCGCAGCAGTGCCACAGATCATCCATCGGCGTGTCGTGCTCGCCGCAGCCTTTCTTATCCGGCACATCCATTCTCAAAAACACCTTGATGTAATTTTTCAGGTCGCGCCTGTTTCTCGGCCTGGTCCGCCGCAGCGCCGCATAAACTGCTTGTGCCTCTTCGGCACCACGTTCAGATTTTGGAATACTACGTTCAATCATATTTTTGCTCCTGTACTGGCTTGTTATGGTTGCGGGTTGTTTGCCGAAGCGCTGAAGCGCCGCGGTCGTTGGTCGGGAAGAACCTGTCGAGAGCAGGCCAAATCGGACCGAGTGCAACTACTTGAAAAGATGATTCAGCATTTCATCCGAAACAGTCATCGTGTAAGCGCTGTTGGCGTCCTGCGGGCTCGTCATTCAATGTCGTGGGGCTTGGCGAATTTGTGCATCGGGCTCAAAGGGACTCTGAGCGAACACCGTGGCAACCAAGGCAAACAAGACATAAAGAGCGTCTCTCATAGGCTACTTCTTAGTTCTTCTGGGCTTGCTTCTAACCATTGCAGAATTTCGTCTGGGACCTCGAGAGTAAACTCTGTGCCATCGTCCTCGTAGCCACGCAACTGAAATGGCTTGACCAGCAGTGACGACAGGGAGTATTCATACTGCGGAACGTAGAATTTGCCCTTTGTGTGCGGAGGAACAATGAATTTGATTCTGCCATCTTCCGGTGTTCTCAGAGCACATGGAAATTGCAGTCCCGTGAACCAAATACCGACCGGTACGTCGGCCACGGGTTTTCCGGCTGAGTTGACCACCTTCGCAAAGACCGCAATGGTCCGGTCGAACCGGCATTGGCCCAGTTCAAGGGTCTCACCCTGATCGAGGAATATATCTTGCGCGGCAACTGTCGGATTGACCCATTTGCCCTTGAGGTTTGGGTACGCCCTCAATTCCACACTGAGGTTCGCACCGGCAGGGACGCAGATGGTCTCGCGGACATTCTTAGAAAGCGATATCGGATACGTAAAATGACCGCCTTCCAATTGCAGCTCTGTCAAGGTCCTTATACGGTTTGGGTCTGATTTCTCTTCTTCGAGCGAACAGGCATCCGACGGCCAAACGCCATCGCCCACAAGCTCCAGCGCCTCTTGTTCCTCTAAAACATCACCTTCCAAATGCTTATCCAAATCCTCGGTTGACCAGGCGGAGTCATAGTCGTGACCGACCACGATAGGTATCCCAAAAAACGACACCTTTTCCTGGATTACAAAGTCGTATAGCACATACAGAAAAACAGCAAAGAAGTTGTACGCCGGTTGCTGGGGCTCGGACATATCGAACGCCAAGTCGGCAATCTCCACTTTTTGGTCGACGAAAGCATTGATCGGCACCTCGTACGGCCCTTGGTCCGCGTCATGACCAGGACTGTAAGCCAACTTGTAAAACCGGAGGTCTTTGGCCCTGCCCACCCACCCCGGACAGTTGTTTGTGTCCACTACCCATGTGGCGAAGACCTGGCCGTCGTCCTCGATGATCGCCCTGATAGTAACCTTCGCTGCCGGGAATAACGGCAGGACCGGCAACTTAATCCGTCCATTTTTATCAGGCTGGAGCGATTTGGTACTTTGTCGGATCTCCAGGTAGTTTTCTTCCAAAGCCATAAATTTCGGGATCTTATGACCAGCGGCAGAGTGCACTTCGAATCGCCCTTCCGTATCGGTGTGCATCACCTCGTCGAATAGATACCTTCTAAGAAGGGGCTCGAGCCGCTCATCATAGTCCGAGATGTTGCCCTTAACGCTCCGCATCTGGTCCCATTGACTCGGGGTAATTCCTGCCGCGCTGTTAGTTAATCCCGAAAAAGAGCTGCGCGGTGTCAGTATGAACGCGCCGGACATGGGATTTCCGGTGACGCCATCGACGACCTGTCCGCAATAGACCAATTTTTTCTTGAGACTAAACACAAGCTCTTCGGCGCTATCTTCCGTTACTCTCAAAAGCTCGAATTCGTACCGCTTTAGGTGCCATTGTGCACTTGCTTTACATATCCCCAGCGGAAGAAACCGGCCCCCTTTCAGGTCCTTGTATTCGTACGTCACCACCGGTTTGTTAGGGCAGTTGATTTCGATTGATATGTCTTTCAGCCTCTTTGTCGCCGTAATCGGCCCGTTCGCATCCTCAAATACAAATGTGTGGAAGTATCCATATTCAGTCATACTGACAACACTGCAGTTTGGCTCCGGAGCAACTGTACCAATAAACGGCATCAGGCCAAGCTCTCTTGGAGCGTCAATCCGCAACTTGAACTTTGTCTCGGCCGAGATTAACGTGCCTGGATAGATTATGGGATAAACTGTGAACCGCCCGTCCTGGTCGGTTACGACCTGGCCCAAGGAGCGTTGTGTGTCGCCGTTGGGCAATTCTACTGCTGTGCAGCTTACAAAAGCTCCGCTTATAGGCGTGTTCGTATCGTCCACTATGGCCGCGCAGAACGATCGCTCATAAGCTGGTGCTTCTGTCGGTACCCAGGGCACCCGCACTGCGGGTATGCGTTCCCGAGTTGGTGAATATAGCTTCAAATCGACGGGGTCTATTCGGACGGCGCCATAATTATCCGGATGGTAAACCTCAAGCAGAGGCCGGTTTACGTTGCCGGAGAATGAGGGTATTTCAAAGCGGCCTGCTTCGTCTACTTCGGTCTGTCTTATTAATATCCGTGATCGTCCCCCTAACCTCCCGCAATAGACGAACAGCTTGACTGTGGCCCCTACAAGAGGTTTGTTCAGGACATCTCTGAATGGCACCTTGTAGGGCCACGAGCCGCTGCTGAGAAGTTTGATGGGCTGGCCGCTCTCATACCGCTGAGCCACCACGCGAGGCTCCATAAAACTATGAACGACCGGGTCCTGCTGGTCTTCTTGGGACAACGGCGACAATTGCGGAATCACCGATCTCGAAGGAATCAAGGCGAATCGAAAAACGCTGCAGGCGAACGGATACCACATCAAACACGGCGGGGTCCACCTCAGGACTATCGTATATTCGGACGAAGGCTTCCCGGCCGTCGAGGGCTGCCGGCCCTACGGCGGCCAAGCCGGCGGAGACCATCCACCATCCTAACAGGGTCAACAACAAAGCTGTGACCTTCATAATTTCATCCTTTCGAACCGAGTCTATTTGAAGAGGGCTCCGAGAATTTCATCCGAAAGCTTCATTGTGTACACATTGTTGGCATCCGCCGTGCCGGATATTTGATATGGTATCGCCTCGTGAAGGACCGGCTCAGCCGACTCTTCATCCGGTTTATGCTTGACGACGAACTGGCCTTTTGAATCACGGGCTAAATCAAATGTGGCCACACCGTTTTCGTCGCTGTTATAAGTGACTTCTCCATACTGGCTGGAAGCGGTCACCGGCACCCCTTCCACCGGCTGACCTGCCGAATCGGCAACATCGACATAAATCCTGAGGGACCGCTTAATTTCCACCCGGCCTAAATCAAGTACCTGGCCCCGGCGAAGCTTGATGTTTTCTGCAATAGTCACGGCAGACCAATGCCTCTTCCAACGGCGTCCCGACGGAATGCGCCACGGGCGTAATTGTACCTCCAGATTCAGCCCAGCGGGGACGTATACACTCTGGGGTCCCATAAGGGTATCCACAGAATAATCGGCACGTACCCCCTGCATATAATCTTGCCTGCAGGCGGCAAGCAGCTTCTCGCACCAGGGCGGATTGTTATTCTTATATATAACCCATTTGGTCCATAAACCCGGACATCCATGTTCATCACTGTTTTTGGCCCGGGGCTCAACAACAATCCTGGCTGCGGGGAACAACCTAGCCAGAGGTAGTCGAAAATCTCCCTTGCCATCCGGCTCGAACAGTTCCTCCTTAATTATGACGCTGAGATAGTTCTGCTCAAATATCACAACCCCCCCCATATGCCTTTGGCCCGGCACCTTCAGTTCATATCTGCCGTTCTTATTCGTTCGAACCAGCCTGTGGTCGGAGTAGTTGGCCGAGTAACGGATATCGACCGGCTCCAGCACTTGCCGGTAATGCTTTTCTGCGAATGAAACGCTCCCCGGCAATTGATGAAGTGCACCCCACTGCCTTTCTGTAAGTTCCGAAAGATTCCTTCCACTTGATACGCCGATTGCATCCACCACAAAGGCGCCTTCGAGCAATTCCCCGGTAACGCCGTCAACAACCAACCCATAATAGCGTTTTGTTTTTGCGGGCATTTTGAAAACCAACCGCTCAGGACTGTCAGTTGTTACTTTCAGCGGCGAAAATTCAAAGCTGCGCCTTGTCAGGTTAAGCAACTTTGCTCTGTAAGTGCCGCATGGGAATCTACCGCCGTTTTTCCATTGCTCATAGCCCAGCCGCCGGCAGCTATTATCGGAACGCTCAATGCCGACAAGAATTCGTCTGAGCCGGCTTTGGTCCACAATCGGACCGGCTTGATCTGTAAAGACAAATCTGTGAAATCGACCGGCTTTTTCAAGCTTTATAATGGTCTCACGACCGTTGGGTATTCTGCCCCTGAATGGTTCAAAACCGAGGCTTCCGGGCGGCTCAATCTTCACAGAGTATTCACTTTTGGGTGGAATTAAAGTCCCTATATGCTCGTAGTCTGGTCTTGTCGGCAGGTACATCCGAAATCGACCATCGTGGTCTGTAAGAACACCGCAGCTCTGACAACGAACGTCACCGACCCATAGCCCACTAAGGGGATACAAACCCTCAGACTGAACCAACACCCCGCCGACCGGATTGTTGTCCTCGTCAACTACCTTGCCCCAGATAGAGCGCTGGTAAGCTTCACTTTCAGCAGGCACAAATGGTACAAAAACGACAGTAGGCTTTTCCGGTTCGGCTTTATCCGGGTAAGAACGAACCACAGCAGAGTATTTGTAATCTGCCTGCGAGACCTCAAAGCAAAATCTACCAGAATCAAGACACGATCTGTTTTCTTCGGCACCAAAACACGCTCGGGCACTACCGGGGTAAAACGGCAGCTTCAATTGCCCCAGCTTGTTGACCCTTCGATTGCCGATACAAATCTGCCGCGTTGTCTTTGCCCTTTGGGTCCACAGAAATATCTTCACCGAAGCATTCGGCAAAGGGTTGCCCAAGGCGTCTGCGAAAACCCAGTCGTAGATTTTCGGCCTCGTTGTCTCATATCTTGGCAGTGTAAACTCTAATCCTTTCTTGTATGCCCAGCAGTAGAGCCGGCTGCCCATCAATTGTTCTAACAGTCGGTCTTTCTGGTCCAGGCTGAACACGGCCACCACTGCCGTCTCGGCAACGTCTTGAAAGTCGAATCTAATTTTCCTTGCCTTTACCTCGACCGCCGTCAACCTGTATGCGGCCGGCTCGAGCTGCCAATTTTCATACACCCGAACGATTACCTCTCTGCCTTCAAGGGGGGGCTCGTCCGGCTCATCGGCCACAAGCAACCGCGGCGCAAAGAAACCTGCGAGCAACAGCACGCATAACAATGTAAGGCTGCATTTCGTGATTTGCTTGTTCATATTCGGTTTCTTTCTATTTTAGAATTTGATTGAGCAGTCTATCCGGCACGCGGATGGTGTAGCTGCTGTTGGCATCTTCGACTCCGGCCACTTCGTATGGTATGCTTCGCTTAACTGTTAAATCGAAATACTACCATTTCGTCAGCATAAATTAAAGAAAAAATTGACATTTGGGCGGGCTTAATATAAGTTTTTATCGGCATATTTCTCTTTGTCGTTTTTTGTAAGGTCTTTGTTTTGAAAAGGTTAAGACAAATAACGGTGGTCGGACTCAGCCGCACCGCGATAAAGCCGAGCCACCAGGTATCTGCCGTCGAGTGCCGTCGTATCATTCTGGTATGCGTTTGCGGCTGCCGTGATAAGAAACGAAAGTAAGACAAGTTTGCTTTTCATTGTTCAATACCTTTTTCAGTAGTCCTCAATCTTCATTAAAAAGCCGCCGGAGCATTTCGTCCGAAAGCTGCAACGTGTAAACAGTGTTGGCATCCTGGATTCCGTTCGTCTGGTAATCTACCGATTCGTTATAGAAATGTTCGGTCTCATCCTGATGTGTGATGATGAAGCTGTCTTGGTAATAAGGGGGGACATAGAAGCCGGCCAGACCATCCTTATCTGTGATTTTAACGCCGCTGTAATGGTCGCAGTGAACACCAACACCTACGACCGGATTGGCCGCAGAATCGGTTACCTGCACAAAAACTTCGATTCGCTGCGTCAAATTGATAATTCCGAGGTCGAGACTCTTGCCTTTCTCGAGGGAGAACATCTCTGTGTGAACCGGCGCAGCACAGTATTCACCCCTACCCCGAAATTCAAGGCGAAACCTAAGGTCTGCCGGCACATAAATAGTGTACGGCAGGTCCAAGCGAACCGGCCGACGCAAATCTACATCTACAGTCCTCGCATAGGAGCCAAGGGAGCTGTCACAAGGGTCCCTGCCGCACTTTCGCCAGTAGACCCAGAAAGAGTTGTTTTCTTCCTGATGCTCGAAAGCTAATTGAAAGTGAACCTTCGCTGCAGGAAACAGTTTTGATATTGGAAGTTCCACCACTTCATTGGGGCTGTTTTTAAGATTGACATCTGTGAAGTGCATAATCGGAACATAATCCTGCTTGATTACCCAAAAATGATACGAGAGGCCGTGTGTTACCGTTATGCTGAAGCGTCCCCGGGTGTCGGTCACAAGGACCTTCTTTATCTTGGACCATCGCTTGCGCAAAGGTTCAAGGACCGGGTCGTTCGGCTCGATGTCTTCTCTGAGTTGAGCGAGCCTCTGCCACTGCTGCTCTGCCAGGGACGCTACGGTTGCCTCCGCTAAAAGCCCGCCTTTGGAACAAATCACCAGTGCCCCTTCGACGGGTTTGCCGGTAAGGCCATAAACAACGCGGCCCTGATAGGTTTTATATGGCTTGACAGGCTTGGTCTGCCGCCGTCTGAAAACAACTTGGCTGGGACTTTCCTCAGTGACAGTTACATGTTCAAAAATCATACTTCCCATTCTTGCTTTGTATCCGCCGGGAGGAAACATCCCGCCATCTTTGATATCGTCATATTCGAAATACAACGAGCGCTGTAGGCCCGAAGGACGTATCTCCAGTTGCAGTCTTTCGAGTATCTTCTTGTCCGTAATCGGTGCGTTCTCATCCTGAAAAGCGAAGGTCCTGAAATACAATTTCGGCCGCTTCAGTCGTATTATGCTTTCTTTGCCGATAGGAATTAGCCGAGACTGAGGCGGAATACTAAGTTCCTCCAGTGTTACTATGAGCACATCATACTTGGAGTTAGGGCCTAGCCGTATCGAGCCGCCCTTTAGTTTTTCCATCGGCATACACATCCGGAATCTGCCTTGTGCATCCGTAACGACAAATCCGCAGTGTCTCGACCACCTTAGCTCGCCGCCTCCCGGAGTATGAACCTCCCGGCAAGAAATCACAACCTGCGGCATCGGCTTGTTTGCATCGTCCAGGACACGGCCCCATATCGACTGTTCTCTTGTCGCAGGGTTAACCGGACTCATCGGAACGTTAACATCATGACCGTAGTACAGAGTATTGAGAATCAATACTCTGCCATAATCCGGATGCGAGAAAATAAAGGACGGCTTACTCTTATGCAGTTTTTCTTTTTCAACAAAAAGCAGCCCGTATTTATCAAGACTGTACTGCCACACTAGTGCGTCAAGTCCGGGCACTCGAGCATTGTAAGCGAATATCAGTTTCCTGGTGTCAAAAACTCGTGCCCATCCGTTCGATAACGGTTTGCCGTAAACATCACAAAAGCAAAACACGGAGTACCGGGACAAGAGCTTTTGAAGGTAGCTCCTGCGAAGTGCGCCCCATTGGCTGTAACTGTCGAGCAACCTATCGAGCTTTATAACCTGAGCGGCAAGTATTTCCTGCAGGACGATATCGGACCGAATCTTTTCTGTTAAGAGCTTTGAACACAGCAGCAAGTCAAGAGCAACCACAGAGTCCTCCTCAAGGAACTTGCCTGTAAGATAATCGGTTATGGGGCCAATATTAGGGTCGTCGGCTTTGAGTTCAAGCATATAACTCGAAACCTGCCGATATGTGGTTGTTTTCCTGGCCTGGTCAACCGGCGTCTGCCAGAGAGCACAGTTCTGCAGAACTGCCGGCACCTGGCTGTTACTCCCAAGCCACAGCAGCGAAAAAATTATGGCAACTTGCATATATGAACCTCCAGTCGAGATGCTCAGTTAAAAAGTTTTTGCAGCATCTCGTCCGAAAGCTGCAGGGTGTAAACATTGTTTGCGTCCTCTGGACCGTTGGTCTGATAGGCTATGGACTCGGTTACTCTGTCTCGAGCGGGTCCGGGCGGACCGACGGCGAATTGGCCCTGGTAATACGGCGGCACGTGAAACTCCGCGAAGCCTTGCTCGTCCGTAACATAGGTCTGGCCCAAGGACCACCCGAGATGGTCAATGTGTGTTACCCCAACACCTTTAAGGCCTTTGCCGGCGGAATCGACAACCTGCACGAATACGGGCATTTCCTGACGTATTTCTACCTTACCAAGGTCGATAACCTGACCCTGTGAAGCACTTACGGTTTCCGTCAAAATCGGACACCACCAGGGGTATCTGCGGTTGGTGCGGTCGGCAACCAGAAGGCGAATCTTAAATCTCAAGCCGGCAGGGACCTGAAGGTTGTTAACGACGTTTGGTTCCAGATTCTCCCTGGTGATAAGCTTGTAAGGTCCATAGCTGCGAAGCCCGTCGAACCAGCCGGGCTGTTGCTCATCGGCGTACGTCAACCTCGCACGGACATGGCACTGCTTCTTGGCAAAGGCCGGTTCAAGCAGCACCGTTGCCGCAGGATAAAGCCGCATATCACCCAAGTCCACACTGTTATCAGTGTCGGGCTTATCTCTATCCTGTGACAGGGTGTGCTTGACGGCCACATAATCTTGCTGAAAGGCCACAACTTCGTAGCTCTGGTTTTCTCGCAGAGAAACGCCAAATTGAAATATCCCCTGACTGTCAGCTCGCAGAAGCTCGCGAAAGCGGATGATTTCCCCCAGTGGCACTACGTACGGGTCGTCGCCGACGGTCGCCGCTCCGAGCCTCTCGAGCATCTCCCATTGCTCCGGCGCCAAGTTCGATAGGTCCTTGCGAAGCCAGGCTCCAACGGCGACGAAAGCACCGGCCATAGGTCGGCC
>JAUWKC010000178.1 GCA_030607345.1 Planctomycetota bacterium
CGAAACAAGGGTTTCAAAGGTTGTCCTTGGCAGGATTGACGCAGCTATTGTCGCCTGCGCAGGTTTGAACCGGCTTGGTCTGGCCGATAGAATCTCTGCAATTCTGCCGCCCCGTGCGTTCCTGCCCGCCCCGGCACAGGGCGCATTGGCCGTACAAATTCGCACCGCAGATACCGAGCTTGCCGAGCTTGTCTCAAAAATCAATGATACACATTCTCAGATTACCGTCGAGGCCGAACGACGTATTCTTACATCTATGCACGGCGGATGCAGTATTCCTTTAGGCGTGTATTCACAAATCTCAGGCGATACCATAACCATTGACGCAATGCTCTCTGATGTGGAAGGTAAGAAGTATATCAAGCGTTCAAAAACTTCTCGAATCAACGAGGCCGATTCTTGCGCCGAGAAACTCGCACAAGAAATGCTGGCCGCCGGAGGGCGGGAAATTCTTGACCAAATCAGAAATACCCGGAATGATGAAATCAAAAGGTGAAGATATGAGTTAATGAGTTAATGAGTATATGAGTTAATGCGTATATGAGTTAATGCGTATATGAGTATATGAGTCCACCCATCCACTCATCAACTCATCCACACATTCACTCTTTTCGAATTGCTGCCGTGACTTGTCTTTAAAAAAAAGAATTCTTGAAAAGGAAAAAATATAACAGTAAAATCACTGAAACAGGAATTGAAATCGTCTCCTAAATCAAAGCGGGCAGATTGAGGAGTAAGCGAATGCAAAAGTTCAAAATGGAAACATATCAAAATCTGGTCAAAGATGTGGGGGGTGTTACTGCGGAGAATTTATTTATGTTTCTGGGCAAGGTTCAAGAGGTGTTCGGATACGTCCCGCGGGAGGTGGTCCGCGATGTTGCGGCAAGGACCGGTTTTTCGGAGACTCGAATTTACGGTGCTCTGACGTCATACAGAGACTTCAAGGTACGATTGGAGTGCGACAGCTAACATGAGGGAAACAAAGGTCTTAACTCGTCGAGTGGGCAAGTACAAGCCGCTGGATCTGAAGGGATACGAGGCCGATGGAGGCCTGGTGGCTCTTAAGCGGGCCTTGGCAATGGGGCCTGAGTCAGTAATTGAGGAGATTAAACGAGCAGGCCTGGTTGGCCGGGGAGGCGCAGGATTCCCGGCCGGACCAAAGTGGGCAATGGCTGCCAGTGAAAAAAAGGAACAAAAATACTTTATTTGTAATGCTGAGGAGGGCGAGCTGGGGACGTTCAAGGACAAGGTCCTGCTTGACGGCGACCCCTGGATGGTGCTCGAAGGAATCCTGATCGCGGCCTGTGCGATTGGAGCTAAACAGACTTATATTTATATAAATGGTGAGTACGAACAGACCATCCAGTTGTGGGAAAAGCTTGTTGTTGAGGCGAGGAAAGCCGGACTTCTGGGGGACGGCATTTTAGGCTCAAAGTTTTCAGTTAATCTGCAGGTGGTTAAAGGTAAAGGGCTGTACATAACCGGTGAGGAGTTTGCGCTTATTTCTTCGCTTGAGACACGCCGGGCTGCCAGCCGATTGAAGCCGCCGTATCCAACCGAAAAAGGGCTGTTCGGAAGGCCTACGGTCGTAAATAACGTCGAAACCCTCGCAAACGTGCCGGTGATTTTGGCAAATGGTGTAGAAGATTATCGCAAGCTCGGTGTCGAGGGTGAGCCTGGAACGAGGCTTTTTTCACTATCCGGGGCAGTTAAAGAAAGCGGCGTTTATGAGCTTGAGGTCGGTTCGGGAACGCTGGCAGAGTTTATCGATGAATTTGGCCGAGGGACAGCGAGCGGCCGGCCCGTAAAAGCGGTCCAGCCCGGCGGAGGAACAAGTGCGCTTCTTGCTCGAGCTTCTCTGGGATGCAAGCTCACCACCCAGGCCATTCGCCAGGCCGGCAGTGAAATTGGCACTGCAGGCGTGATAGTCTATGAAGAGGGCAGCAGCGCGGTTGATATTGTCAAAGGACTGCTGAAGTTTTATGGGTCCGAATCCTGTGGACGCTGTGCGCCGTGCCGGATAGGAGTTGTGCGAATGAGGGAAATTATCGAAAAAGTGTTTCAAGGCGAGGGAACAACTGAGGATTTGGAGCAATTACGCCAAATTGGCAAAGCGTGCGTGGCCGCATCCACTTGTGGAATGGGGCAGGCTTTTCCGCTGCCGGTACTCTCAGCATTGGAACTTTTCCCACAGGATTTCGAGGCAGTTATAGAAAACAGATGACAGAGAATAGAAGACAGAGGACAGATAATCTGACTTCTGACTTCTGACAACTACGGGGCAATTCAAAAATGAAAGAAGTTTGCCTTACAATTGACGGCAGAGAAGTAACAGTCCCAGAAGGAACAATGATTCTCGAAGCGGCGAAAAGCGTTGGGATTGATATCCCCAACCTCTGCTATGATTCACGCCTCAAGCCGGCAGGAACGTGCCGGATGTGTGTGGTGCAGATAGAGGGCCGTCCAGGCCTGACAATATCGTGCAACACACCGGTGGCCGAAGGGATGGAAGTATGCACCGAAAACGACGAGATTGCAGCCATACGGAAAACGGTGCTGGAACTGCTTTTGTCGGAGCATCGGGTAGCGTGCACAAGCTGCGATAAAGATGGTGCATGCAAGCTTCAGGACTATGCATACCGCTACCAGGCGAACGAAGGACGCTTTGGCCTGCCGGAGCGAAGGCCCGTAAAACCAAATTATGCCACGAACAATAAAGCTATACTTTATGACCCGGACAGGTGTATTCTGTGTGGCTTGTGTATCAAGTACTGCGAAGAGGTACAGAAGGCAGAAGCCCTGACATTTGGCGGGCGTCTTGAGCAGTTGGAGGTCAGCACAGCGTTTGGAATAGACCTTCAGGAAAGTTCGTGTGTTTTGTGTGGAGGGTGTGTCGAGATTTGTCCTACCGGCGCAATGCTGGACCGTGCAGCTATAGGTAAGGGCCGCGAAAAAGATCTGACCAGGACAAGAACGACCTGTGCATATTGTGGTGTCGGCTGCCAGATTGACCTTAACGTAAACCTGAAGACAAACAAAATTGTCCGCGTAACCAGCGAAGTCGGTTGTATCCCGAACGACGGCAATTTGTGTGTCAAAGGCAGATTTGCTATGGACTTTGTCGCAAGCGAGAAAAGACTCGCCTCACGGCTTATAAAACGAAACGGCGAGTTCGAAAAAGCGACGTGGGACGAAGCAATAAATTTTATCGCTGAACGTTTGACCAAAATAAAAACGCAGAACGGCCCCGACAGCATCGCCGGGCTTTCATCTGCAAAGTGCACCAATGAGGACAATTACATCTTTCAGAAGTTTATTCGTGCAGTGATTGGCACCAATAACGTTGACCATTGCGCCAGGCTCTGCCACGCATCGACCGTTGCCGGCCTTGTAAGGGCATTCGGCAGCGGTGCTATGACCAACTCGATTGATGAGCTTAAGAATGCCGCCTGCATATTTGTCATCGGCTCGAACACCTCTGAAGCCCATCCCGTCATCGCCCTCAACATAAAAGAGGCCGTCGCTAAGAACGGCGCCAAGCTGATAGTGGCCGACCCGCGCCAAATCGACCTCGTCCGATTCGCCGAATTGCACCTGCCTCAAAAACCCGGGACGGACGTCGCCCTCATAAACGCAATGATGAACGTGGTAATAAGTGAAAAACTGCTCGATACCGATTTCATAAACGAACGCACCGAGGGCTTTGACGCTATGGCTGAGGCCCTGAAGGATTTAACGCCGGAAAAGGCCGAGGAGATTACGACCGTCCCCGCCGAAAAAATTCGCCAGGCCGCGAGGATATATGCCGGTGCCTTAACGGCCAGTATCGTTTACAGTATGGGCATCACTCAGCACACTACCGGCACCGACAACGTACTCTCACTTGCCAATCTCTCGCTGCTCACGGGCAACCTCGGCAAAGAATCGACCGGCGTAAATCCGCTCCGCGGACAAAACAATGTACAGGGCGCCTGCGACCTCGGGGCTTTGCCCAACGTCTATCCCGGCTATCAATCTGTCGAAGACCCTCAAATCAGAGCGAAATTTGAAAAAGCCTGGGCAAAAGAGCTTCCTCCGAATAAGGGACTCACCGTTGTCGAGTTCTTCCACGCCGTCGAGACAGGCGACATAAAGGCGATTTACATAATGGGCGAGAATCCCGCACTTTCCGACCCAAACCTCAACAGGACACGAAAGGCCCTGGAGATGGTCGATTTTCTGATTGTGCAGGATATTTTCCTCTCTGAGACGGCCCAATACGCCGACGTAGTTCTGCCCTCGTTCTGCTTTGCCGAAAAGGACGGCACATTCACAAACACCGAACGCCGTGTGCAGCGAGTCAGGAAAGCTGTTACTCCGCCGGCAGGTGCGCGAAACGATTGGGAAATTGTCTGCGAGGTCGCAACCAAAATGGGATATCGGATGCAGTATGACGGTGCCGAGACAATAATGAACGAAATCGCCTC
>JAUWKC010000247.1 GCA_030607345.1 Planctomycetota bacterium
CCGAACGCGGTCGAACAGACCAGAGATGTGGAAAATACCAATATAAACACTATAGAAACCAAAGCTAATCTAAGCATCGTGCAATCTCCATCTGACTTACTCATTGGGTAACCTCGCTTTCTTCAAAGTCGCCATTGCTCAGCCCAGGCACTAATTACTCGCCGGCGAAAGCGAAATTGTTATCGACTGGGTCGATTCTTTCTCAATCCATACGACAAGGTCACTGCCGCTGAGTTTGTGACGGTGACCGGAACGGAAACTCCTGCCGGGTTTTACCCGTTCTGCGTTGATGTTCAACTGCGCTGCTCGCCGGCCCCAGTCCTTTATAACAAAGGCGGGATTGACGAGCGGCGACTGTTGGCTGGCGGCAAGCTCAAATTCAACGGTTGAAGCATTGCCTTTATCCCGGCAGCTCAGCACGTAAGCACGCTGATACTTGTCATATCCCTGGCTTGTAAAACCGTCGCCCCGAAGCTTGAGTTCGGCAGGGTAGTTCCACGAGCGCGCCAGAGGAACAAGACCATCGGCAGACTTATTGCCCATACCACAGAGGCTTACGGCAGTGTACGTTCCTTCTTGCTCGTCACGTTTGATAATCGGCGAATCCTCAATTGACTGAGCAAGAGAAGTGTGTGCCGGTCTGTCGGGGACGCCCGTTCTGCGTCCGTCGTTGGGCAACTGCGACACCGGCCAATGATTCCACCACGGAAAATGAGACCACTGTTTTTCCACACAGCACCTCATCAGCTTGAGCCGGCTGTTGGGCTGGAAAATAATGAACGGCCTATACTCAGACTTCAGATTCGTAATCTGAATAGTAGCCTCGCGGAGCTTCCGGTCGTCTGTTTCGCCACCCTTCCATGAATAGGTGCGCGACTCACCGTCCATATTGCCCCACGTCAGGGCGTCAAGCTCAATGTTGTCCTCCGGATGTGTGCCGGGCTGGTTCAGCACGATTGTCTCCTGCCATTCGTGGTCCAGCACCTTGCTGTGCAATATCTGCTTTCGCGTCGAGACTGCGTCCGGATAGATATAATAATATTCGTCGGCCCACTCACCCCAGCCGTCGTCGTCCATACGAGATATACCGTACACGATATCGGATATGGCATAACGCCAATGAATAACCACGCGGGCGTCGTTGTTTTCTATCAGCTTGACGTGGGCATATCGGCACTGTTTGTCGGACATGTGCTCGGCACAACCCCATCCGGTTGAATTGCCGGTTGCCTCGATACTCTGGTCGCCCATACACTTGCCGTTTTCAGTCACCCAGACCGCGCCATAAGCCGTCCCTCTCCAGAATACGAGCCTGACCGGGGACTCGTCGAACACCACCAGTATATCGGGGTCGTCTCCGACGCGCGACAGACTCTCCCACTGGTTGCTGTACCGCAGCCGGCAATAAGCTGCGCCGAAACCACCCTTAATTTCTTTTGGCCCCGATGGCATAACCCGCCAGCTAAGCGGCTGGTCGTTTTTGGGCTTGACCGACGCGTAGGATTGGCTGACCTGCTGAGCGGTAAGCGTTCGGTTGTAGATTTTTACCTCATCGATAAGCCCGTCAAAAACCATATTTGAATGCAGACTGCGGCTTGGTCCTCGCTCGGTATTTGCCGGCGACATCTTCTTGTGGCTCATGCCAATCAACAAATCGTGGCCCACCGCCGGCATCACGGTCCCTTTTACGGCCAGCGAGCCCACAGCCTTGCCGTTTATGTAAAGTCTGACACCTTTATTCTTGTCGAAAGTGCCGACCACGTGGGACCATTTCAGCAGCGGAATCCTCACGTCGGAAATGCACTGTTCCAATTGGTTGTTAATCATCAGCTTCATTCCGATGTGCCCCTCGGAGTCTATTGCGAAAAACAGGCGATGGTCGTGCTCCTTTGGCGGGACCTTAAAGGCCAATTCTTTTGTTTTAACATAGTCTATATCCTTGTCGCTGTGCCTCAAAGCCGACGCCTCAACCGGCTTTTTGGGCTGGCCCTGCCAGCTCCAGTAAAGGCGCAAAAACGAAGGGTCCCCGTCCTGATAATATGAAAGGACTACAGGATACTGCCTGCCTTTTGCCATTGTCATCCTGCCGGAGCGGTTCTTCTTTCTGCCCCATCCGTCAATCACTGTTTTGTCATCGATTTCGAGCTTCAAACCGTTGTCGGCTTCCGTGTCGAAAGTCACCTGGCCTGTGAAAGGCCCTTCGATATAGCCCCGCCAACGGGCGGACCAATCGCTCAGGCCGCCGGTCCAGTCCTGATTGACATGCTCAAGGGTGTCGGTGCCGTCCGGGTTGGTGAAATCAGGCTCGTTGTACTTTGCGCCGAACAGGCCGGGCATAAGCTTCAACTCCTCGACCTGCGGCTTCTCTCTCATCACGTCGCCTGCCTGGTCGACTATGCCGGTCCAGTTCCAGGAGTAGGTCTGAGGAGCAATCCAGGCCTCAATCGTAAAGGTATCGGTAAGCTTGGGCGCCCTGCCGGCCTGGCGCTTTATGAAGGTGGTATAACCATCGAATCTTGCCGCCTTTCCCACGACCCCGTCTGTATATTCGCAATTGCCCCTTATTGTGTCCTCCATCTTGCCTGCGCTGTCAATGACCGTATTGGGCTTTGCCTGGTCGAACTTCCACCAGGCCACGAGGCCCTCATCGGCAAAGGCGGGAGTCGAAAAAATCACCCACGCACAGATAAAAGCTGTCAAGTACAGTGCTTTTCGCATTACAAGGTCTCCTTATTCAAAGCAGAACAAAACATTTTGACCGGATGGGTCATCATAACAGCAACATGCCGCTTACGGAAGCGCAATCCTCGCCCGGCGAGTCTGACGTTTCTTGCTTTGATGCCCAACAATGACGTACGGACGGCCTGAGTTTATGCAGAATCAGCTCTTCGCAGGCAAGAAGCACACTGCAAGCCTGTCCGGGCCGTCATTGACTGCCGGGCACAATTTCGATGCCAATCACGCCCACGGCAGGAACTCGATGCCGGAGAAACCAAATCTGCTACGCACTGCGCCTATCTGCCCAATAATTGGAGAACCGGCAGGATTCATACATACTGGTTCTGCAGCAGCGTTGAGAATATGAAAAAGTATTCATCGACCGCGAACAAAGCTGCTGGCTAATCTGTAGTAACTACTACCTAAAAGCAATACTTGATTCGGTCAACCTGCTCTATCCAACCGGACGGCAGCAAGGCTGCCTGATATCCGGTCCCGGCGGCGGGTTCGCCAAGGGGTTGATTGCCCAACAGAACTACTATTATAGTAAGATGGTTGTTTGCGAGGTTCTCAATGGTTAAAGGCGATGGTCACACAAACGCTGATGAGCTGGACAGGAAAATGGACGCTTTTCGGGCA